>JAIXXU010000078.1 GCA_027490595.1 Pseudomonadota bacterium | reverse complement strand
TCATAATTTATCCAGTGTGTCTTTATTGAACGGTTCTGAACCCGGGGAGAGAGTTCGACTTAAATCCTATTTGGCAGCTTCTTTTAAAAATATTGATACATTTTTTTCCCTGCAAACATCAAAAAATGCGCCACAATTAATTGAAAAGGACTTTGTCACTAAAGGAAATATCTCCGAACAAAGATTGAATGAACTCCGTAAAAAACCTAAAAACCGAGATGATTTTTTTAAATTGTTAATTGAGGGCGTATCAAATAAAAACAAAGATATTTTTAATAAGTTTGTTTCACTAAGAGAAATAGATCTTACTGTTTTTTCTTTGCAAGAGTTAGCATCATGTTTACTTTCCAAGCCATTAAATGAGAATCCAAGACTAACCAAAAAAACCTTTGATCTTTTTGGTATTGTCAGGTCTATTACTGATTATAAATTTGAACTTAATAATTTCATTGGCAGTCAATCACCATCATTGGATAAAATTCTCAGTAAGTCACTTTCAAATTCACGGAAAATTAATTTTCAGGTCTTATCTTTCTTGTATTTGTATCTAAATAAGACTGAAACTGAAAATAGAACTACTGCTCATATCTCTTCTGCGCTAGAGCGTTTTCTTAATAACGATTTTTACAGTTGGAAAACTGCTAACCAAGATTTTTATAAATTACTTATAACTGCAAGTCATGCTCCCAATATTATTGAATCTATACTAAGATTTACTTTCATAGACGGTAAATCGTTGTATTCTGTACTTGAAGATGAAATGAACGTATCAAATTTATCTTTTACTGATTTGAATGATTCTTTTTGGAATAAGTTTAAAAGTTATATTTCAGACAAGAATTTCTTTATTTTTGATAGAGAGCAAGGTGCTTTCAAGTCTTTTCAGCGTTGGTTGGGTGAAAAGCACCATGATATATTGAATCAATGTTTCAACACTGTTCTTAAATCTGATAGTTTTGCCTCGTCAGATTTTCCAACTCATTTTAATAACGTATTCAATGAATTTATTTTTTCTGGTGCACTTGCTCCTGATAGTTTTTTTTCTGATATAATTTCATTGGTAAAAAAATCTTTGATAAGTTCTAGCTCACACAGTATTACTCCATCCCAATTAGAAGACATTTTTTCTTCGGTATTAAGTGCTCTTAAGGCATATTGTCTTAGTACTTCTTTGCTATTAAAAAAGTATTTAATTCCTGAAAATGGGAACACCCAAAATATTAATCAGGCTATTACTCAAGATTTCTTCAAAAATAGTTACTTTGTTAGCGCTGTTCTCCGAGAAAACGAATTTTATAGTCAACTTCAGGGATTCAATGGAAGCATGGAGCAGGGTGCTGAATTAGTTGCTCCTAACGATTACGTGCGTTCAGTTCATCAATTCTATCATTATCCAGAAACCTCCTTTGTACCATCTTCTGAGTATCAATACCTATCTGCTTGGAAAGTTATTGTTGAAAAGTTAAACAACAAATTTCCAGTTGAAATTGGCGAATCTGCCTTGAAATTTAAAAATTTTATTTTAAATTATCAGGATAATTTTCTTGTTCTTCCAAGAAGTGATTTTTTCATAAAAGTGATTTCTGAAGTTATAGAATTAAAGTCCTCCCAAGACCAGGGATTGAATAACGAAAGAATTTCAAAGGAACCATTTTTCCAAAGCGAAATGTCTGGTATTTTATTCGGTCTGCAATCTCTAAATTTTTTTGTGAATGAATTTTCTAAAAAACCTAGCTTGTTTTCATTTCATAAGTTTCAATTTTATTTTTCTTCACTAGTCGAGAGGCTTGTTGCTCTTTCAACTTCTATGAAAACTAAGTCAGTTTTTTTACCTAAGGCTTATTTAGAGCAGATTAAAAAACTTATAGATGCAATAGCTTTATTTTTTCCACTTAATGATAATATTAAGTCTTTTTCCAATCAGCACGATTTTTTCCAGGATTGGGGCTTGCTGAGTCTTCCTAGTGAGAATGATTCCACCACACCTTTGTTTCTCTCGATGAAAGAAATTTTTGGCAAATTAGTTCAGTCTTATGTTTCAAATAAGAACCCTTCTACCAATGAATCATCTGAGCCAAAAGATATTTACAGTGTTTTTAACTTATCTGAGCAGCTTAATGATTTTGATGCTAATTATCATAAACTTCAAGAGAAATTTTTAAAATTATCTGAATTCTCAGTTGATTCGAAAAACTTACCTACTATTTTAAACAAATGCCGTAATCAATTTATTGATTTTTCATTTCAATTTTCTTCTCTTAAGTCTAAGTATTTAGTTTATAATTCACTTTCTATTCTTTGTGATGGTGATTTATCTTTAGTAGAAGAAATTTTCAAATTCATTTTTGACACTAATATAGAAGATGTTTTTAAATCTCTGGCTTTATTGCAAAGTAGTTTTAAAAAATTTGAAGAAACTATTAACTGTTGGTTTTGTGTTCAAGTCGCTGCAGCATTTTTTAAAAAAATTGATATTTTTCAAAAAGTTTCAACAAATTTTAATACTATTATTCGTAATGTACCTGAACACTTGGCTGTGTTTGGTGATATTGATTCTATTTTTAATTCATTTATTTACAATTTATTGTCTAATCCTTTAATAACTGGTTATTTTTATCGACATAATTTATTAAATGTGACAATGGAAAAGCTTGCTAAAAGTTTTGATAAAAAATTTCAGCAAAGAGGTGGTGTAAGTAATCGTCCATTATTTTTCTTGGAATTTCAGAATAACTTAGTTAAAATTGCTGATTTCTTATCTTCTAATGTCAAACAACTAAGTGAGAATTTTTCAGAAATTTTTTCTTATGATTTTTTTTGGTCTCACATAAGACAGAAAAATGAAGGATTTAATCTCTTAAATATTGATGCTGCAATTAAATCTCTAAAAGATTCTTTAACTCAGTTACCTGATTTACATGAGAACAAAGATGACATTTCTTTTGCTTATGTTCCTCATAAAAATAAAGTTTACATTGCTTATAAAGGCGTGGCCATTGTTGCTGAAGAAAATAATTTTTTAGAAATTAGTGAAAAAATACGATCTGTTAAAGAGAAGCACAATTATAGAGAAACTCTTATCAGCAAGCTTAAGTATAAGTTAGAAAATTATGGTTCTATTCGTCCAGATACCGTTGATATACAAAACATGACTGAATATGACGTTTATCGTAGTGAAAATTTAAACCTTGCTATTAAAGATGGTGGCTTAGTTTGTAAGTACAAAAATCTTTACACATTCCCTATTATTTATAATGTTGATGATCAAAGTCTTTCTGTGAATATGTCTAATGCCGTTGGCGTCGAGACCTCTATTTTTATTGGTCGTGTAAATGCTCACACTGCTGTTAGCGCAAGAGATATTTTAGATGCTTGTAAGATGATTGCTAAGTGGCATTCATACGACAATAAAAAGAAAAGAATTG
>JAIXXU010000014.1 GCA_027490595.1 Pseudomonadota bacterium | reverse complement strand
TTTCCATTCATCAAAGTTTAAACCATAAACGCATTTAGAATTATGTTGTTCAAAAAATTTGAAATATCTTTCACAAATATGCTTTAAAATAAAAAAATCTGTGATTTGTTTTCTTGAAAAACAAGGATCAAAATAGTTTTCATTCACCCAAGCATAGTAGCCTCTTATCAATTTCTCATGGGTGCCATTGAGTTCTTTTTGGCGAAGTTGCATGGTTACAGAACACAAAATAGCTTTCCCAAGATCTTCGTGAACAAAATGAGCTAATCTTTTAGAGATCAATTGAGGGATATAAGTCTTTAAAATACCCTCTACAAACAAAAAATTCACGGAGATTCCTCAACTATTTATATAAAATTCTTGTCGTAATTGTTCTTCTACATTTTGGTTAAAATAAGTCTGACAGCGGATAGCGAGCTCACTGGCACCAAAAGAACAACCTTGCGTCTTCATATTTGTCAAAAAATCACTATGATTGCGACCCTTTCGATACTCAGGCTCTCGGGTAGGATGCTGAAGCAAGGATGAAATTAAATTTAGGTCCGCATCAACAAGAAGACTCCCTTGATAAACAAGTAAATGTTTTTTTCGAAATATGCTTGTTCCTGCAATTTTCTTTTCACCAATACAAATATCACTTATGCCCATTTGCGTAGGAGCTGTGTTAACATATGGACTTATGGCATTTATCCATAAATTATTAATCAGTGAAAAATAACTTTGATTTCCATATATATTTCTTGCATAAAAAGCAAAAGTTAATACAAGGCATCCTGGCCCAAGCACAACAGTCCCTCCACCACCTCGCCTTTTTAAAATAGGAACACTCTGCTGCCGGCATTGCACTTCATAAGTTTCTTCATTGGCTTGATTTGAGCTTGACAAAACAACCACGGGCCGTCTGGTTTCAAAAAAACGAAACAAAACGGGAGACTTTTGAGAACGATACAGAGGCCAGTGCTCTAAGGGGGTATTCAAGACCCAATTGTCCATCCACATAGTTACGACTTCAAAGCCATGCCACGAAGAGCTATCAGTAATTCTTGGTGAGTACATCGAATTGAAAATGGTGCATCACTGGTAAAATTTTCATTTATGAACGTCTTTATCCATAAGGCATCACAACCAGCAGCCAGAGCAGCCCTTAAGCCACGTTCAGAATCTTCAATCACTAAAGCCTGTTCAGGAACAAAATTCAATTCTTTCAACGCATGTAAAAAAATATCAGGAAATGGTTTTTTTCGCATACCTAAATTTGGCTGATAGCCAAAGATTCCTTTGAGTTCTAATTTTTCCTCTTGTTGGCTGAGAATATGTTTTATGTCCTCGGCAGAACTGTTGCTTGCAATGGCGCTTTCAACCCCTAGTGAGTGTGCCACACGCAAAATGCTTGCTATCTCAGGGAAAATTTTGATTTTTCCTGACGCTATTTCTTGCTTATAAAATTGGGACTTGTCGACCCTAACCGCCTCGGGATTGCACTCAATATTATTACGTACCATTTCATCTTCTACACCCCCCCCTTTGTGAGTAAAGGCATAGTAATACTCTTGTTCGTCCACAGAGTGTCCATATGGCTCAAACGCCTTTGCATAAGCTCGATAGTGAAACGGCTCTGAGTGACAAAAGCAACCATCAAAATCCCAAAGAATGATTTTTTTATGAGAGAGAAGTTGAAGAAGTTTGTCCATGAAAAGCCTCTTAGAATGTTTTTGCACTGGTTTTTCTTGCCTCATACGGCAACTACGGCTAACTTCTAACACAATCAGACTGTAAAAAAAAAGCAGGCTGACAAACTGGTTTAACCTAAACCCGGAGTTTTGCGTGAAAAAAATTGTCGTCACAGGCCTTGGAATAGTATCTCCCATTGGTAATAATTTAGAACAATGTTGGCAAAACGCTTTGAACGGAGTGAATGGTATTGGTCGCGTCACCCTACTCGATCCTCCTGAAAATTGCGTTACCATTGCAGGAGAAGTCAAAAACTTCGATCCCGTTCCTTTCTTTCAAACAGAAAAAGAAGCCCGTCGTAATCAAAGGTTCGTTCACTTTGCTGTAGCAGCTTCTAAAATGGCCCTAGAACATGCAAATCTAAAAATTGATAACGAAAATGCTAACGATGTTGGTGTTATCGTCGGTGTTGGCATCGGGGCACTCTCCTATCTCGAAGATCAATCCTTTATTGCAAAAACAAAAGGCGTGAAAAGAGTCTCCCCCTTTCTCATCCCAGGTTTCATCCCCAATATGGCTGCAGGCGTCGTATCTATTGAAACCGGAGCCAAAGGACCTAACGTCTGCACAAGTACGGCGTGCTCCAGTGCTGGCCACGCGATTGCAGATGCTATGATGTACATTCAAACAGGGCGCGCCAAAGCAATGATTTGCGGAGGAGCAGAATCAGCCATGGGTCTTGTTGCCTTTGCAGGTTTTGGACAAATGAAAGCTCTTTGCAACAAGTACGAAAACGAACCACACAAAGCTTCACGACCCTTTGACAAAGACCGCTGCGGCTTTGTCATTGGCGAAGGAGCAGGTATTTTAATCTTGGAAGACTACGAGCACGCTATAGCAAGGGGAGCAAACATTTTGTGCGAACTCTCAGGCTTTGGAGCTTCCGGCGACAGCTACCATTTCACATCTCCAGCTCCAGAGGGGGAAGGCGGCGCACGCGCCATGGCGCAGGCTCTCTCTACGTCCGGCTTAAAACCCGAGGATGTTGACTACATCAATGCTCACGGCACATCCACAGAACTCAATGACCTTTGTGAAACCTATGCTATCAAAACTGTCTTTGGCAACCACGCTAAAAATATCAACATAAGCTCTACAAAGAGCATGACAGGACACCTACTGGGTGCAGCCGGGGGAATTGAAGCCGTATTTACAGTAAAGGCCATTCAGGAGGGAATCATTCCTCCCACTATGAACCTAGACACCCCCGATCCACAGTGTGATCTCAACTACACGCCGCACAAAGCAGTAAAAAGACCCATAAGAGCAGCTCTTTCTAATTCATTTGGCTTCGGCGGAACGAATATCTCATTGGCTTTTAAAAAATAAATACAAACCAAGCAAGGGAACATCGTAATGAGCCTCCCTACAAATTCATCTTCAAAAATTCCTAAATCCCCTACTATCAAACGAAGCGGGAAAAGCCTGCAGATCACATCCACAGGGAAAAATACCAACATACAAACGGTACACTTTTTTTCTTGTGGGACATCAGCGCCCAAAGAAGCCAATCAGAGAGTAAAATTAGAGTGTATTCAGAACATCTTAGAAAACGTCCTGAAAATTGCTAACGATCACAATGCTCCTGAAGAGGAGGCCAAAGAAGCCTTTCACACAGCTTTGGCAGCCATTCAACAGGCTCAAAACAAAATGGGAAAACCAGTTAAAAAAGAGTGCACTTCAGATCTAGTCGCAAATCTAACTTATGCATTTTTAGAACATTTCGGACCAAAAATGGAAGACATATGCTTTCACACAGAAAGTATATTACGATTTTTATACATAAAAAAATATACAGAGTCTGCTAAAAATCTTGAAAATAGTGTCAATCGACGTCTTGATTTTGTAACACCTTTTGAGGTGAAAAGGCTTTCACCAATACAAGTCTTTCAATCTCCAAGAAAAAATTTTACAGCCTCATTTCTTATTTGGACCTATTTAAAGTTACTTATGGAAATCGAGAACAAACACAATAAAAAATGTGAAATTATTATAGAAGACGCAGGACTCAATGAGGAAAGAAATTTTTTATATAAACCGACTGATTCATCAAAACATTTAGCTCCAGAAAAAAAACACGTTTTCAAAATAACCCTGAATTATAAAAAACAAGAACCTCATTCCTTTACAATTGTATTGAGTATGAATAACCCTCAAGATAAAAAAATAGACTTTTCTTGCCCAAATCCTACCTCACTGCTTCAAACATTAAATATATCTAGCAAGCAAAACTTTGGGGTATTAGATAGATTTAACCACCCATACCATCATAACATTTGTTATCTCATTAAATTAATTTCTTGTTATCTCAAAACAACGTTTCAAGAACCTTTTAATCACCTTATTAAATTTACCAATCTTGATTATGCCTTGATATGTCTTGAAACCATGGTGACGATAGATAAGAATATTTTAGAGGAGCCACCCAACCCTATTGCTAAAAGCTTTAATGAATTTCTATTGCCTCTTGTATCTCCTTCCAGCAAGATAGACAAAAATAACCTATATTTTTTTGATAATTTTTTGAAACACGCAATTGTTGAGCATGCAGCCCTAGCACTAAATTTTGAAGAAAAAATAAAGAACCATTGTCAAGAATGGCTTCACTTATCGGATACAAGAATCACCGATCAAAATGACTTCGTCTATCATTGTCTGGTGATAGAAAGTAAAAACCATGAATCTATCAAGTTCGTCCTTAACATCATAGATGAACTTGACAATCATTTAATAAATTTTACAACTCCGAAAACAGAAAAAAAGTACCTAATTGAAGCAATACAATCTATTGAATTTCTAAAGAAAAATA
>JAIXXU010000280.1 GCA_027490595.1 Pseudomonadota bacterium | reverse complement strand
GGAACCACCAGACGTGCAGCAGGTAGTATGGCTGCAGCTGCCTTTTTAAAGGAGTTTGTAGATGATGTGCCTTATGTACACATTGATATTGCTGGTGTAGCAGATGGCAATAGCTCGATTGGTTATGTGAAAAAAGGCGGTTCAGGATATGGCGTTCAGCTATCTGTTGAAATTGCCAGACAATTATCGCAGTCTTAGCGCACAAGGGTTTCTAGTTCTTTTTTTATCTCCGACAAAGGTCTTTTTTGAGAGACGGCTACAAAAATAGTGTCGTCTCCAGCAATAGTTCCCTCAATTCCTTCAATATTTTTCTGATCGATATTTACTGTAAGAGCATTGGCAAATCCTGATGTTGTTTTCACAATGATTAGGTTTGGTGGCACCTCAAGGATGAAATGTTTTACCTTAAATGAGGGCGTCTTTTCCATGGTTGATGTGTAACGCCCAAGTTTTTTTTGAATGTCTAATTTTTTTAGCACACGAGATAGAGTTGATTGATCAATATCAAATCCTTTTTTTGCAATCAATTTCAAAATTGTTTTTTGGTTCTCGATAACGTTTTTATTCACTATTTCTAAAACAAGTTCTTCAAGCGTCATAATAGAGCTCCAACTTTTTTTAATTTTTTCAAAATGTCCTTGCGGCAAAGAACGAATTATACTATGTGTCCAGATGCAAAAAAATGCAACCATATGCAATTTTATGCAAAAACGCATTTTTTTCTTTATTTTGGAAGGTTTATTTTCATGTTTGGACTTTCTCGCCTTTGGCAAAATCCCAAGAAGCTTGCGTTGGTGTTCCTCCCTGTTTGTTGCTTAGCTATCTTAGTAGCTAGGCATTCTGGCGCTCAGGTCAATCCTGCTTCAAACCAACATCCTTTAGCCTCTTTGCGTGTATGCAGTGATGCCGGATTTTTACCCTTTGAAATGAAGAGTAGTTCCGGTCAGTGGGAGGGCTTTGATGTTGATATGATGCAAGCCTTTGCAACCTCCAAAGGCCGAAAGTTAGAAATGATTCAGATAAGTTTTGATGGAATTATTCCTGCATTGTTATCTGGAAAGTGTGAGCTGATTGCCGCAGGAATGACTGTCACTCCTAATAGATCCCAGGTTGTTGCCTTTAGCCACACGACTTTTGTGAATGGGATAAGCATTGGCATTAAAAATAGTCCAGAAAATATCAACAAATACAAAAGTATTTCCGACCTTGATCAGTTGGGGCACAAAATTGCAGTTAAAACTGGTTATACCAGTGATGTTATTCTTTCGAAGTTGCTAAAAAAAGCTCAAATTCTAAGGTTTGATCAAGATGCAGATCTTTATTTAGCCGTTTTGCAAGAGCGCGCTACAGCTTTTGTGAGTGACAGCTCTTACGTACAAACTGTTATGGAACAGATTCCCCATAAGTTTTTTCGTGTGCCTACACCAATTTCGGTGGAAAAGTTTTCTATAGCTGCCCGCAAACAAGATACCCAGCTCATAGCGGATTTTAATCAATTCCTAGTTCAGTGGAAAAAAGATGGTGGCTATGCAAAAACATTTGCAAAATATTTTAAGGTACAGCTTGCTTCTGAAGGAACTGTTAAGTAGCAATCTTGTTCTAACTGGTTTTATTGTCTTTGTTTTAGTTGTTTTTAACAAAAGCGACTTCAAACTACTGTCCTATTTATTTCTTTTTTATTTTTATTATCGTTGGAATTCTTCCTTTTTTGGTGGGCCTTGTTTTTCAAGTTTGCCGAACAATAACCTTAAGAGGATATTTGTTTTTATTTTATTTCCATTCGTATTTGGTCTTTTTATCTTGTTTGGTTCTTTGGTATTTAAAACTCAAAATTACGAATCATTTTGGTCTAATTTAAATCATGTTTTTTTGTTTAATTTTGTTTGTCTTTTATCCTGTTTTGTTTCCCAAAGTTTTTTAGGGTACAGTTTTTTATTTGTTTTTCTAATGTTTATTACCAATATTTATTCTTTTTCTTTGCTACAACTTGGTATAATTTATTTTTTTATCCTTATTTATTGTATGAGAAAAATAACGAATAAAAATATTTTTATTAATGGTTTTTTTAAAAAAACTTTACTTGTATTCTTAATTGTATTTCTTTTTTTAGAAATTAAAAATACCTATTTAACTGAACTTTTCTTGTATATTCCTGTTGAAAGAGTTCAAAATTTAGCTGTAAATAAAATTATTAAAGATAAACTATATGAAAATGAACTTATTGTTTTAAGTCCAAGTAATGGCAAAACTCTCAATTTACCTTTAGTGCTTAAAGTTCAAAATTTTATTTTAAAACGTCCTACGTGTGATTTTTATTGTCATCAACTTGCCACTAGTTTGCAGGTACACCCTTATTTTATTTCCAGGGAAGATTTTTCTTCCTGGTTGGTGTCAGGAAATTCCACTGAACAAAATTACGCACTAACAATTTTGTTAGGTAAAAAAGTAGATGAGTTTTTACCTCAGATTTTGTTGCTCACGAACTCATCTGACATAACAGTCCGAGAACATGCACATAAAGTGCTAAATGCATGGAGTTTTATACCTGAAAACGAAACTTCATATGGTGACATTATTTAATATTTATTTCTTTGGCTTGGGAAAATCTTTCTAATTAACCCTTAAAATATTCTTTAAATTGAAAATTTATTTCGCTTATAGGAGTTAATATTCCTTGTGGCATTTTCTTCCTTAAAATAAAAAAATTATAATTCCTAGGAAAAATGGTCTTTGAAAACGCAGATATATGATGTCATCTTAAATCATAAATTCAAAATATATTATGATTGTCGAGAAAAGCTATGCGTGGGCAAAGAAAACGTCTTTCTTTCTTAGAACAGCTAATTTTATCAGGGTCACTCTTGGGTGCTGTTTTCTTATTAGCGAGCTGCGGAAATTTTAATCCAGTCAGCGATCGTCTGGACTCCACCTCTGATGGTTCCTTTGTTATCGAATCTCAGCTAAAAGATGAAGAATTGCTAGATTATGGTTTAGTTCCCATCTACCGATTTCATTCATCACCAGGTCTTATTGCTGTCAAACAAGTGAGTAATTCACGGCTTGGCGTTCATTCTAACGAATTTAATGCTGCCAATGTATCCTTCTTAATCTCAGAGAATAAACGACAAAGGGTAACTTTTGCTTCAAGGCTCGAAACCACCCAAAGACAGCCAATTGCTTGCAATGCAGCGTTTTGTGAGGCGGGCTTTGATAAAGTACTTCAGCTTTTCAAAGAAAAGAAAATAAAAATCAATCCCATTCACGTTGGTGTTATTGATTCTGGCGTTTTGCCAGCGACGCTTGCTATTCAAACTCAGCTTCTTTCAAGTCAGAATATCACGGAGCAAAATGATCCAACAAAATGGTTGTCGCATGCAACTATGATTTCTAGTTTATTTGCAGGAGTTTCTACAAGTAAAAATTCAGTAGCTCAAAATGTTTATGCTCCCAATGCCTCAATAGATTCCATTAAAATTGCTTTCAAAGATGAAGGGGATCAATCCAATCGAGAAAAGTATGGTTCAATGCAGTTGGCTGTCGCCATGGATAAAGCAATCACTTCCGGCGATAGAATTGTAAACTTAAGCCTCACGTATGAAAGCAAACTCGATGAAAATATTGCTTTTGCTGAACAGGCGCTCATGGCTGTTGGAGCGAAAAAAGGAGTTATTTTCGTGGCAGCTGCAGGGAATGGAGGCGTGAACTTGGAAGGTAATTCTGTATATCCAGCATCCTATGATGCCAATAATTTAGTTGTTGTAGGGTCACACAATTGGGATTTGAGGCGAGCAGTTTCTTCAAATTATGGAAAAGCAGTAGATGTTTCTGCCCAGGGCGC
>JAIXXU010000265.1 GCA_027490595.1 Pseudomonadota bacterium | reverse complement strand
TATTGTCTCTGTATTTTTTAAAAAATCAGATTTGTGGCACAACGTAGTAAGGGCTCCTAAAAATTTAAATCGATCATTTTCATTGATTGGCAACTTGCTAAACCAAGCTGAGTCAAATTTTATATAGAGAGAATCTTTTTTTAGGCATTCGTTTTGAGCAAACTTGATGAGGCCGCAGAAACTATCTTTTGCTTCAATTAAGGCTGCTAATTTTTCTTTGGGGTTTCCTATGCTGCTTAATCTATTTTTGATGGCATTGAATATAGTTTTGTAACAAAATTCAGATATGGTTGAACTTGGTGAGACAGGATAGGTCTCTACAATTAGGAAACCATCCTCTTCCTGTATTCTATGACTCACTTCGTGATTTTCGGGGGATTGGTAGCTTTTCTTTTCGATAAGTATGACTGAGCCTTCTTCTAATTTTATATATTCTTCTACGAGTCTTTTTATTAATGAAAAGGTTGTATTCGTAAAATTTATCGATTTATCTAGCTCAATGCCGCATATTAATTTAACAATTTCAATATTATTTAAATTTCTACTTAATGAAGGGATGAAAAAAAGATCGAAACGGTGTGAGCAAATATTTAAAATATAGGTTGCAACATCGTCACTATTCGATTGTAAACATTCAAAAGTATAGGGCTTTATTTCGGGATGAGATGAGACCCCAGAAAAATCGTTGTTGTTGATTTTTGACTGAGAGTTCTCAATTAATAAAATCAAAGCTTTTATCAGTTCTTTCTTTTGCTGAATACCTTCTGTTTTTTGCATAACGCTGTTGAAATATGTTAAAAAATTTTCATAATCGTCTTTTTTCTTTTTGGTGACTTCTTTTGTTTTTAGAATCGGTCGATTGTCAAAGGCCGTGATAAACATATTGGATTTCCTTTCTGTTTAGAGGCTAACTTGGCAGTATCGGGGCGAGGTAAAAATCTTCTTTAACTCATAACCTGACTAGGACTTTATTTTGGAGTTTATTTTTATTCAATAGTTTTTATAACTGTCTAAATCCGTTTCAATTCTGTCGCTCTTAATCCTGCAAAACCTTCATATTTTATGCAGAATTGACTATAAATTATATAAATTATTAAAAATTAATAAATGAGTAAAACAATATTTAAAAATGATTGAATTTCAAAAATACCAGAACGGATGAGGCCTCGCAAAAAAAAATGTTCATCAACCCATGTGGTTGGAAATTTTTTTAAAAATTTATTGATAAATATAAACTTTATGTTTTCTCAAGATACTTATAAATATCTCAGTTGCTATTTTGAATTAATTTTATTTTTCAAACCAAACGTTGCTAACCACGATAAAATTGCCATTGAGGTCAAATAATATGCAGGAGATAAATAATTCCATTTTCTTATCATCAAACTCACAATAAAAGGTGCTGTACCGCCAAATAAGGCATTCCCTAAATTAAATGTAAAAGAAACAATTGTATAGCGAACATTAGGTTCTGTGTTTTCATTTGCTGCTCCAAGTGTGTTGCCTTGTTCAGCTGAACTTAATATTGTTGCAATTCCAAGTGCACAAAAAACAGCTGTTAATGATTCTTGATTTAATAAGTAAAAACATGGAATAGATAAAACTGCAGTTCCAATAGATGTAATAGATAATACTTTTTTTCGACCAAGATGATCTCCGCACCAGCCAAAGAAGGGAACTAAAAACATCATGATAAACAGCAACAGTGCCTGAAAACCTAATGCGGCAGATAGTGAAATATTATTTTTACCTAAATATGTCGACATATATCCAAAAAAAACATAGTATAAAGTTGATCCCATACAGGTTAAACCAACATTTACTAAGATAATTAAAGGCTCTTTTCTCAAGATACTTAATAAATTTCTTTTATTTAATTTGTTGCTATATTTTAAATAATTATAAACTTTTGTTTCAGCTATTTTAAGTCTATAACCTAGAATAAGTAATCCAAGTAATCCACTGAAAAGAAATGGCAATCGCCAGGCCCATTTTTCTACTAAAGTTTCCGATAACTTAATTTTTAATAAAAATGCTGCTAGTGTGGCCAGTAAAAATCCAAAATTTGCTCCACACGGGGCAAAACTAGTGATAAAACCTTTGTATTTTTCTGGTGCTGATTCTGTTAAATAAACAGCTGAACCAGCATATTCTCCCCCAACAGATAAGCCCTGAACTAAGCGAAGAATTGTAAACAATACTGTTGCCCAAACACCAATCGTTTCATAAGTTGGCAAGAGCGAAACCAGAAATGTTGTTAACGTAATACTAAAAATAGAAAGACGTAATGCGCCCACGCGTCCGAATTTATCACCATAGTAACCAAATAAAATACCTCCCAGCGGTCGACAAATAAATCCAGCAGCAAAAAGCCCAAAAGCAGATAGTGTACCTGTAGTTTGATCTTGTGCAGGAAAGAACTTTCTACCAAGAATAGGTGCAAGATAAATAAATAAACCAAAATCAAACCACTCTAAAATGTTTCCTATGCTAGGAGCTATAATTTGGTTTAATTTCATTTAATTCCACATACGCTTTTGGAAAGGAACCTTGTATTTGTAGTAATTTCTTTAAATTTATTATCTTTCATAATATTTTCAAGTGGGCGTTTTATATAGTTTGTATAGAAGGGTTCATGAAAATCTTGAGGAAAATTAAGTAATGCCCAATTAAATTCTGGAGTATCGTTTAATTGAATCGAATCAATATCCATCAT
>JAIXXU010000092.1 GCA_027490595.1 Pseudomonadota bacterium | reverse complement strand
TCCATACATAATATCATTACCAACTTTTGTTTTATTTTCAAAAAAACATGGGAATATACAGGATTTAAAAAAACCGTAAAAATATACTAAATCATAGGATTCTTTTTTTAGATTTTCAATGAGTAATTTTTCTCTAAAATAGTACCATATATAATCATTAACGTTTTTATATGTAATTATTTTTCTGAAAATTGGGCTGATCTTTTTTTTTCGTATTTCTACGGCTTCTGTTTTTTCTGGTATTATTAATTTGTATAAGATTTTAGACAGTATGATATAATCTAAATTTTCTCCAAGAATGATTAGTTCATAAGAGGCATCACATACTTTGAGAAGTTGTTTTCTATTAATATAATAAGTTATAGCTTGCATCACACTATTAAAATTTTTGCATTCAGAAAGCATTTTTTGAACGTAAAATCTATTTAAGTTTTCTATTAATTCATTTTTGACATTTTCTTTGAGAATATCACCACAATTTAATTTATGAATGTCGTCAATAGGGTTCAGATTTTCTTTCCATGCTTTTATATATTTTCGATTATAGTATTCCGATTTTGCTTCTCTAAAAACAAAGCGTATTCCTTGAAATGATAAGTTAGCGACAACGGCAAACAAAATTGGTACAAGAGTGATAGGATTTCCTAAAAGAGTAGCAACAGCAATTGTTGATGCGACTTGCGACCCTGGAGAAAAAACTCCATTTGTGAAAACATCTCTTTTTTTTATATCTGCAAATGAACGTAACCCCTGGACGTTGTTTTGAGAAAGTTTGTCCCTAATTTCGGAGGAAAATCTTTCTGGCAACGAATGTTCAAGATTTTTTTGAGATATTTCAATGCATTTTAAAGCAGTATTAAAAATGGTATTAAAATAGTTTATTTTTTCAGAGTTTATCTGAGAAAATACAATCCGTCTAAATTCATAAAGATCTTTGGCATCAGGAGGGCGTCTATTTTCTAAAGCAAGAATAAATAAACAAGAAATATGAGCATTTTCCCGCTCTTGAAATAGTATATTTCCAGCAGCGCCAGGCAGTCCCATAATATTTTTCCTCCTTTCCTTAAATTTACTCTATCAATATTTTCCCGTAAGATTTAAACTTTTTCTCAAAGGAAGCTTGTGGTAATAAAAAATAATTTTAGTTAACAGAAGAATAATGGGATCAGGCATATAATGTCCAGAATAATTATCAATTTCTATTATTTCATTTTCATAAAAAACAATTTTACCTGCAGCAATAGCAGGTTCGTAAAAATTTAGAGCAGCATGAGAACAAATTGCTGTGAGATTATCTTTTGTGAACGATACAACCCAAGTTTTTCCATTTTCTGAGCCATCATCTATCCATAAAATATCATCCATGTCATGGCCGAATTTAATTTGTCCTTCAGTATTGATAACAAATTTATAGGTTCTTTTACCAGGGTATTTCTTGCCAAGATCTTTGAGGTCTTGGATCCCTAAAATAATTGGAACAGACCAGTTAAAATTGAAAGTCTCATTAATTCTATTTGAATCATCCAAAATGCTTTCCTTAGTTTCATATTTTTTTGCAGTAAAAATTAAGTCTTGAATAATTTCGTTTGGTATTTCTCTATTTGCTTTTATGAACTGATCGCTCCTCATAATCAGTGAGTGATGATAATATGTGTCATATTCAATGCTTCTCATCTTTAAAGTTGGATTATTATATTTGCTTTTTAATAAGAAATTAATATTATTTAATATTTCATTGTAAATTATTTTAGTGGATTTTGATCTTGAAATTGAGTTTATTTTTATTTCTTTTTCTATTATTTTGTATATTTCTTTGCTGTTAATGTAGTTGACTTCTTCTTTTTCAGATATATAAAATATATATTTATTATAGATAATTGATATTGCCCTTGGAACTTTTTTTATTTTTAATGAACTTTGCAATAGAATTTTTTCTCCTCCAAATTTTAAAGAAAAGTCAAAATTTTCTATAATATTTCTTAAGCTATAAAGATAATTTGTAAATACATATATAATTTTATTATTTTCCATTTTAATCAACCGGTATAATCATCATCTATATCAATTTTTTTTCTTATGTAATTATTTCTGTTTTTACTTAAGTCTTCATTATCCTCACTATTCTGGTTTCTCATAAGAAAGTGAACCATGGGCGATTCCATTCCTAAATTTGAAACAATATTCATGAAAGACATATTTTTCCATTCCAATATTTTTAAAATAAAATGTGGAACAGGACTGTGAGGTTCAATAGAGGATAATTTTTCGGAAAGAATTGTAATTTGTTCGTATATATCATCTCTATTGATATTACTGCGACCTAAAATAGATTCTTTTTCGACTACTTTTGGGCTATTGTGATCTTTTTTCTCTTCTTTAATTTCGTTTTCTTCTGCTTTAATTTCTGTTTGACAAAATGGTTTAAAGAAAAATAACATATCATTTAGAAGAACCTCTAAACCAAAAAAATATGAAAATTCATGATTAAGATATTTTTTAAGTATATTTTTAGTATTTTCTATTTTTAGCAAGCAATCATTAATTTTGTCTATAATAGACTTAGACAAGTTCCCATTTTTGAGAATTGCCAAACATGTTTTATACTGAGAAATGAATTCGCTTGAAGGAGGTAGTATTTTTTGTTTGGCATAAGTTCCTAGACAGTTCATTCTTTCGATATCATCAAAACTTATCGCTACATTTAGTTTTTGAGGAAAAAGTGATCCTAACCTTAGCTTTTCATGCAGACTATTTGCTATCCATTCAATAATTTTACCACGAGCCAGGTTTAGTTCTAGCTCTTCTGGAATTGGGTAACTATTTTCCCAATAATGTAGACAGTATTGATTTAATATTTCGATACCAATACACATGCCTTCTAAATTATATTTTTTAGTTAAATCTTCAATCAAAAATGATAAAATAATAAAATTTTTACTTTTTCTTTTTAATATTTCATAGCATATAGAAGAAACAGAATAATTTTCTTCATTTTCAGTATCTTTTGTTTTTTCAACCCATTTTCCAAGAGAGCGCTTTTCCTTTTCTTTTCTTAATTCTTTTAACTCTAAAAATTCAGTTTCATAGGTTATATCAATACCAATAGGAGAATTTTCGTTTATCGGCTTTATAATATCTTCAATATTCATCTGTATCATTTTTTGCTCTAAAATTTATTGTTTGTTTATTGAAATAATTTCTGCATGAGATGGGAAAACCGGTAATAAAATCGTATTTTTCTTATCGTTTTCAAAAAATTTCAATTTAAGCAATATATTTGCTTCTTTTTTCTCTTCCTTTTTATCTTTTGTTTCTTTTACTACTTTTAAAGGAACTTTGAAAGATAACGTTTGCGAGTAAAAATATTTACTCTTCTTTATTGAAAATTTTCTAATCAAATATATAAGAGACCATTGATTATTTACAGTAAATGATATTGTTTTATCATTGTTGTTGAGATCCTCGATAATTTTATTCTTTTTTAAAGAAACATTATTTACAATATAAATTGGATTATCTTTTGCCCAGTGAAATGAAAAAGTAAAGGGTTCAGATGGTTGCCATTCGATTTCTTTTTCATTTAATAAATTTGAAATAATTTTGTTTCTTGTGATTGCTGATCTTTCTAGTAACCCATTTGTATTTTTTTCTTGGTTTTTGTAAGTAAGAAAATCTATTAGTGCAATTTTACTTCCTCCGCTTGTATTTTTTTCATCAATATTTAATGAGCTAAAAAATATTTTTACATTGTTTATTTTTTTAATAAAATCTGAAGCAGATTTCCATTCAGCTGAAGAGTTATCATTCATAAATTTTAAAAAGTTTTCATCTTTTATAAGGTCGTCGAACTGTGACATAAACTCTTGGATAGTTGATAAATCTAAGTCTTCTGAGTTGTCAGCATCCCAGTCTTCTACGAAAGGAAATTTTCCAGCAAGTTTTTGATTAAATGTTGTTGAAATATTATTGAATTTTTGTGTTATCTTATTTTCAGCAATTTTTTTACATTGCTTGCCTATGCTTGAAATGATTCCTTTCTTCTGGTTTATAAAATAATCATTTTTGATTTTCTCGGGATGTGGTATTTCAATTTGGGCCAGGCAGTTCTCTGAATTTATTGAAGTTAAAGTTGTTAAAATAAAATTATTTAAATTTTGGAATGAGCTGTTTTTATCTTTGTTGTTTATTTCTTCAAATATAAGTTTCCAAAAAACAGAATTTGAATGAACTGTCACATCTTGATTTTTGTGAATGTAATTTACTATATCTAAAATGGGCGAAACCTCATTATACAGAATTTGTTCAAGGGTCTGATTTTGACGGGAAACGTAATCCAGTAAATCTCTGGTTTCAAAAACCTGATAGGCTTCAAGACCTGGTGGGGTGGTGCCATCCCACCAATCAAAGTTATTCTTTAATGGTTCATAATGGACCATAGTTTGTAGTTTATTTTTATAGAATCCCAAATATGCATTGGCAGCATTTAATGTTGCTTGGCGAAGTGGTTGGCTTATTCCATATTTATCATTTTCAAAAAAGAAGGATAATATTTTGATGATTTCGTCTTTCCTTCTGGAAAACTTGGCTGCTGTTGCTTCATTAATTTGAACTTCATTATTTAAAACTTGATGGTCTTTGTTATTTAAATTTTTTATGAGTATTTTACTCATTCCACTCACAAGCAAATCTTTAATGATTGGTTTGAGTGCATCTGGGTAGGCAGTCAATCTATCATTGATATATTTTTCGTAAGTGTTGATATTGGATGTTAAAATAGAAATGTCTGTTTTTTGCCAATCGAAATCAGGATTGAGACTAGGGGTCTCCTTTGAGTTGATAGATTCTTGCATAGGTTTTATAAGTGGGAGGGACTCAAGCTCTTCTAGGGCGTTTTTGAGAGCTATATAGGCAGGAGCCATCCTAATATCACTTTCTTTGTCTGATTCTTTCACAAACATTGGTCCAAGTAGGATTGATTTATATTCCAGTAAATTTAAGTTTCTTTTGTTTATGGCTTCTTTAATTTTTATGTCAATACTTTCAACAGTTTTTGTATTCAAAAAAGAGCTGTTTTTAACTAAGAAAACAACTTTATCTAAGTTTATTTCATTCCCGTCCATTGCTACAATTTTTCTTGTGGAAGTAAAAAATTGTGATTTTCGGTAAACTGTATTTAAATTTGAGTATATTTCATTCATGTATGAATAGGGGTTACCGTATGAATTTTTTTTCTCAGGGTTGTCCAAGTAATCATTTATTTTGTTTGAGAAATCTTTAACTATGTATTCACTCTCTATTGCTTGAATAAGTTGGCTTAAGAGAAATTCGAAGGTAGTCGTCATTTGATTTTGATATTCTTCAAAATCAACTTTAGTGAAATTTTTATTTTTATAAAGATTTTTTATACTGATATCTGTTTTTGGAAAAAAATCAGATAAGTCAATACCCATAAGCTTTTGAACCATAATATTTAGTTGATCTACTTTGAGTTCTTGGCCAAATTGATTATAATCTTTAGATATTTTTTCAATTTCATTTAGGTCCAACACAAATTTATTTATTCTTTCATAGGCATCTTCTACAGATTTTTCTTTTCCTCTTTCAGCTTCTTCTTGGGATATTTTGTTTATTTTGTTTATTATCATTAAATATGTTGGTCTTACTTCAAATATATTAATCATATTTTCTAAAAATATTTTAATTTCTCCATCAAACCCTGAAAGCATTGATATTGGAGAATATTTAGAGGAAATTTTATTTTTAGATTCAATGTCGTAAGATTCAAAAATATCAATCAATTGAGTGAGGCTTATTTGCGATAATTCAATATTAGATCTTTTTTCCTTTTCTTTTTTTTCAACATGAGGGCTTAGTTTGTTGAAAATATAACTAATTTTTTCTGAAGAATTATTTAAAGATGAGTATAATTTATAGGTAAAAATAGGTATTAATATTATAATGGTTAATAAAATAAATGATGAAATTATACTGTGTGTTTTATTTTTTTTTAATAGATTATCTGAAGGTATTGATATCTTAAATTCTGGTTTAATTTTTTCTTGAATAAGTTCTTTTATAAAGTATGTTTTTTTGGGGGTATTGAAATTTTCATTATGAATATTTGAATCTTCAGTCTCTATTTTTTCTGTATAATTATTATTTTTATTCTCGGTTCCGCAGAAATATACGCCTCTGTATATTGAGGTGTTTTCGACTTCTTTTTTTGGAAAAAATTTATCGCATATTATTTGAATACTGTTTAATAAAGAATCTAGTTCATTAATAAATAATAATGAGTTTTTATAATCTGAAGTGGTGTATGAATCTGATGACTTGTATGCGATAAAAGACTTTATTTTTGTCTTAAAATTTTTGAATTCTTCCTTTGATATATTTGAATCATACGGTAAATTTATTTCTCCATTATATGATAAGCCTAAGATTTGTGTTTTTTCTTTTTCATTTAGTAAGTTCGTAAAAGAGTCGAAACCAAATATGTCTTCTAATTCTGAAATTAATAAATATACTGGAATTTTATATTCGAATATTTCATTAATGATTTTAAAAGTCTTGTATAGGTTATTGAATATTTCTTGTATTTTTAAAGTATGTTCTTCTTCAGTAAGTTTTCCTTTGAGAAGGTCGGATGATTTTAATCTAACTATTATTGAAGATATTTTTGAGTTTTCTTTGATTTTGTATATTGATTTTAATATTTTTTTAAATGCATATTTGATATTAATGTCTTCTTCTTTGTTAAAAAGTAAATCTTGATTTATATCAAAATTTATAAATTCTGAAAAAGCATTCCAGGCTACTGGATTATCATCGTATAATATATTTTTGATTTGTTCATCATAATTTATTTTTTCATCAATATTTTCAAGTATATTCCTTTTTTCTTTTGTATAAGTTCCAATCGTCAAAATTACATTTTTGTCTTTAATATTGTGATTTTTTTCTTTAAGGGAATTTTTAAGTATACTAAAGTTTTTTTCGTATAATTTTTTTTCAAAAATAATTTTTTCTTTTTTATTTGCATCTTTCTTTTTTCTAAGTGACATATATTTTTTGATGTAATCTGATTCTATTTTTGAATCAGCCATTTCCTGGTTTAAATAATTCTTATTATTATTGTTAAATATATTCATTTTAAAATATACTCCATTGAATTATTTATTTTTTCGTATTGATTATCTAAGTTTATTTTTGTTTTATAAAATACGAAATATGATCCAAATATATATAAAAGAATTATGAGAATTGATATTTTGTACCTAAAAACATTATTTGATAGTGTAATACTTCTTTTTTCTATTGTTTCAGTTTTTTCTGTGAAATTATATTTAGTGCGTGAATTTTCTGAAATAGAATTTTTTTCAAAAATTATTCCATAAATGATTCTTTTAAAGTTATGTATTAATTTCTCATTTTCTTTTCCAAAGTACTTGCCTCTAAATCCATAACACATTGCCATAAGGTATGCATAAAGAATACTTTTTTTCTTTAAAACTTTGTTTTCTATTATTTCGCTGACCCTTTCAAAAAAAACATCGCCTGAATTCCTTGTATTAAAATATGCATATTCGAAAAGGTTTTTACTCCAGTATTCTGAAATATGTTTTTCTTTTCTTACAAAAAATTCATCAATTATCGATACTATTATAAATAAGACTTCTTCAAAATTTTTTAAGTCTGTTGCTGATAGTATGGTTTCAGCTTCTTGTTTTTCTTTAGAAATTATAAAGTTTAAAGTAGACCATACATTATTTATGTTATTGTTATCATTATTACCATCAGCTTTTGATTGCATTGAAATAGAAAGCTCTAGTTGAAATAATTCGGTCATCATTTTATTAAATATGATGACTTCATAAGAATTATAGAAATTTTGCTCTGTTAGAGTCATTTCGTTCATTATTCACCTGTCTTTTCTCATTTTTTTATATGATATGAAAAATTAAGTAGTTGAGATGTTACATAAATTCATGTGTCAATATGGTTGATATGACGAATCAGGCCGACGTTTTAGAAATCATAAAAATTTTCCTAAATGAAAGTGTTTTTTTGACGATGAAAACATATTGCCGTTTTTATTCCTTATTCAATTGGAGATCTCAAATGGTTACAAGTTCCCAAAAAAAATTAGAAAAAATTCGTAAGCCAAGAGTTCATTTAACTTATGATTTGCATTTAGGTGACACCACGGTGAGAAAGGAACTTCCCTTTGTTGTTGGAGTTCTTGCTAACTTATATGGTCATAATGATAACAATAAATTGTTTAAAGACAGGAGGTTTACCCTAATAGACAAAGGGAATTTTGAAAAATTTATGGAAGAAGTGGCTCCAAAGCTGGCTTTTTCTGTGAAAGACAAATCTAGTGCCGACGAAAATACAAAAATAGCCGTAGAGCTTTTTTTTAAATCGATGAATGATTTCAGCCCTGACAATTTTATCAAACAGTCTGATAGCGTGGGTCCTTTACTGACAAAGCGAAAGATGCTCCTTGAGATGCTTGCCAAACTTGATGGCAACGGCGCGTTGTTAACTTTATTGCTCGAAACTTTAAAAGACTCAAGTAAAACCAAAGAGCTTGCCGAGGCAGCCTAACTTATTTAAATCTATGAAAGGTATTTTATTATGGTGCTAGAAATTTATTCGAAAGAGCTTGATCAACTCAATACATTTGAAAAACTGGTGAGGGTTGGGAAGATTGCCCGCGAAGAGTCTGAGCTAGAAAATGCGAAATCTATGCTAAAAGCTGTAGCCCAAGAAGCTGCTGCAAATTCGTTTGGCGATCTGAACGTGATTGAAAACTTTTCAGGAGCCATTATCAAGCGCATCAAAGAAATAGATACTATTCTCTCTCATTTTGCAGATGAGGTTTTGCACCATCCAGAGTTTCAATCTCTCGAAGCATC
>JAIXXU010000017.1 GCA_027490595.1 Pseudomonadota bacterium | reverse complement strand
GCGTATTCTATTTCTAACTTGGTTAACTCAGCTATGGTAAATTGGCATTCCCCTGAATTTGCAGAAACTTGAGCGCTTTCAAGAATTTTAATTGCCAGTTCAATTACCATCAATTTTTGTTCTTTTGTTTCTTGTTTCTCATGGATTAAAATTACGCGCTTATAAAAGTGCTCGGCCGCTTTTATTTTTTCCTGCTGGTTAAAATTTGTGACTTCTTTGTGAGCACAAAATACATATCTAAAAAAAGAATGCCTTAGAAGTTTTCTCTCTCCATCATCAAAATCTCTATCCAACTTTGAAAAAAGTGAAATAGTACCGGGCCAATCTTTTTTTATTTCTGAATTGGGCCAGATTTGTTTTTGAATTCTTGGGGATGCCTGGCGGGAGGCTATGGAATGGCTTGACATCTTACAACTCGTAAGGATTTAAGGTAGCAGTGCCGAGAGGTTTGGAGCTATTGGTTGTTGATTCAGTGTTATCAATTTTTACATCAATGAAAGCCATGATGTATTTGCAGGATTCAGTCATGTTTTCTGGATTGTTCACAGTATTTTTGAAGAGTCTATTTCTGTGGTAACAAATGACGCTAAGTGCTCTCTTAACTCCATTAGAATTCAAAAATTTTTTGGCTTTTGCTATCTCTTCATCGTTGAATCCTTCAAGCTTTAAAACCGGTGAATATAAATTCATTGAAGATTGATATGCTATCACTAGTCTTTTTGCTAGATTTAAGTCTTCTTGGTTATTTTCAAATTCAGATTCGATAGCCTTTTTTAAGCTGTCAATGGATGTTAATTTTGCTTTCTTGATTTTTTCTGTGTTTTCGTCCCGGCCACAGAAAATACGAGAAAAAACAGACTTTGTCGGTCCAAACTCATCCTCTACTTCAAAGAAAGTTGAGATATTAATGCTTTTCTGTGAATCTGCATCAGTTGCTGGGGTCGTGTTGGACGAAGAGCTACTGCTCTGCTCAGGAAGATTGAAATATCCTAAATTGGGGTTCTCGGCACTATTGCCTTTATGCTCTTCCGAAATATGACTGGATTGACTGGCTGAAGAGTGAGTTGCTGTTTGTTCTTCTGATTCAGTTTGTGTCCCAAGAAGCTTTGTTTGTTCATTGCTGGAAGTAAATGGTGGCGTACCTACTGAAGAGTTTCTTCCGGTGGGAGAAGGGGAGGTAGAGGCAGAGCGTGATGCGCTTTTGATTTGTGACGACATGGTGAAATTCCTAAGAAAAACGAAAGTGATTGTTTCTAAACTTTTTATGTTATGGCATATACAAAATCCTGTGTAAATATTTTTTTTCATAAGTTCAAATTTTATTTTTTTTTATGTTTAGGAGATGTTGTTTGACTTCAACGCGTAATTTTGAAGCCTATGCAAGTTGGCATGAATCGTCTGATTCACAAATGAAATATATGTTTTACAAGACCAAAGATGGCTCTCCTAGTGTTTCTATGGGGAACGAATATTCTCGAACAGAATTGATGCACAGTACGGATGGTGCGTTTTCGGAAACACTTTATCTCTATGAGCCTATTGTGGAGTTTGTTGCCAATCAATGTTCTAACTATACCTTCCTTTCCGTTGGTTTGGGCCTTGGGTATGTTGAGATGATGATTGTGGGTTATTTCCTTAAACAAGGCATTTTTGACAAGGATCGCTTTCGTATTTTTTCCTATGAAAAAGATGGGTCTTTAAAGAGTTTTTTTTATTCCTTTTTTCTTGGCGATAAAGTCCCTAATCTTTTTTATGATACGTATACTGAAATTATAAATATGTATGCAAAGCATTACGTCATTGCGGTTCATGAACTGAAAGAAGCTATGAAAAAAGCGCTTTTACAAAATAACATTCTTCTTCTGTCTGATTTTAATTTGTCTACGAGTGTTCCGGAAAAAGTTCAAGGTGTCTTTTTTGATGCCTTTAGTGCTGGGACTTCCCCAGAGCTTTGGTCTTCAGAGGCTCTCGATCATGTTTTCAATCAATGCGATACTCCCTGTGCTTTAGCCACATATGCGTCAAGATCAGATTTAAAAAAAGCTCTTCATAGGCATGGATTTGAGCTACTCAAAAAGCAAGGCTATGGCGGCAAAAAACATAGTACCTTCGCGCAAAGATATTGATACTGTGTTTATTTCTTCAGTTATCGTTGAAAAAAAATTTAAACGAGAAATAGCTTCGTCAGGACGAAAGTCAAGACTCTCAATCTTCTATGCTTAATCTGCCGTGGCATGAGTGAATAGCATCTTCCAATTGTGAATGAGATCTGCCTTCTGATACTGCTGTACAAGAGTAAGTTTTACGAGCTGTTTTTTCTTTACCTGTGTATACTTCTACAGTGCATTTTACACCAACAATAAGATCACTCGAAGATGCTATCGCTTGATTTCCATGGTTTGAAAGGCAAGAAGCAAGAATTTTACGTAAATGTGTTCCTTTGTTGTTTTCTTCTATGATATTAGTAACTTTGAGGCCACTTTGTTCCAGGAGCGTTTGTAGTTCTTCCTTGAAATTTTGAGTGATTGGTTTTTTATCAAGTATCATTTCATAAACATCTGTGTCGCCCCTTCTATTAAAAGCGCTTTGAAGTTCAATAAATATATTAGCTTCTTCAATTTGATTGCAGTGCTTAAACGTTTTGCAAAGTTCCAGGTCGGATTCAAATTTAGATTGATTTTCCAGGCTAAATTTTTTTGCTTTGTCGATGAGTCTAGCTGTGTTTTCATCGTCTGAATTTTTATTGCTATTTATTTGATTAAGGTAATTTTTAGCTTTGTCACGAAGCAAAGAAAGTTTTTTTTCTAAATTTGTAAAAAAAAGTTCTTTATCCATGGTAACAACAACTGAAGCTGAATCTTGATCTGAGCACCTTTTTACCACATTTGCGCCGACCAGAATCTCATTGACAATAGATTTTGTTTTTGAGGAATAGTTTGTACTATTGTCATTTTGATCAACGGAGGATTCTGACGTGATTTGTTGGCGAATGCGGCTTGCTAAATCAATTTGTGCATTTTTTAGAGCTTCGGTTGCATTTAAGCCATTTCCATAGCCTGCAAATAAGGAGTTATTTTTTGAATACATGTCTGCGAGTTTTGTGCAGGCCTCTTCGTTTGCAACCGGGCTATCCTCTTTTGCCAAAGCAAAATTAGGGTTAGCAAAAATAAGTGGAAAGAACAGAAAATAGAAAATTTTTTTTGTCATTTTGTTGCCTGCTTATTTAGAGGAATTAATTTGGGAAATATTATCAATAAAGTTTTGTTGAGCTTTAATAAGTTTTTCTTTTATTGTAGTATTTGCGCCTTTGCTTCCCGTGATGGCTGCATGCATTTGTTTTTCTAATAAGTTCTTATCAATGCTAATTTTAGCAGCACACATAAGTTGTCTGATAGGTAACATTCCCGCTTTATTTGTTTGCAAGGTTTGCTCCCAATAGGTATCGCTTACTTGTGCTCCAGACAGTGTCCCTTGAGAAAGTACGGCAATTAATGAGGAGTAGGAAGGATCGTTTTTTCCATTGCTATCATCAACCTGCGCTGAATTTGTAATGGAGTTTTTTATGTATTTTATCATTTCACTTGATGCTTGAGTCTTTGCAATAGCAAGGCAGGTATCTGGGCGATTGTCGGCATCAAGGGTGGTGCGATAAATAAAAATAGCGTCCGAGCCTTCTAGTGCCATATCTTTTGAAGACAAAACCCATGAGGGTGTTCGTAATGAACGATCCGAATTATTTACCACTTCTGTTTTTATGACGTCTGGTGACTGGCATGACATAAAAAGAGAAGATACTGATGTCAGAAGAGTGCAGATAAATAAACGTGGTTTTAAAAACATGAAACCCCCTGGATTTGTGTTAACAAATTTTAGTGTACTTTTGCCGAATTTCAGGCAAAAGCTTGTGAAGTTTTCCGGATTGAATCGCAAGGCGAAGCTCTGTGGTGAGATCCATTAAAAATTGTAAATTATGTATAGAAAGTAATCGATAAACCAGGAGTTCCTCTCCAATAAATAAATGCCTTAAATAGGCCCTAGAGAAGTTTTTGCATGTGTAACATGAACACTGTTCGTCGATAGGTTGTTTGCTAAACCTATGTGCTGCATTTTTAATTTGAATTTTTCCTGTGGTGGAAACACTTGTTCTAACGAATAGAGAGCCATTTCTCGCGTTTCTTGTGGGCATAACGCAGTCAAACATGTCAACGCCTACCAAAATAGCATCAATTAAATCGTCCGGTGCTCCAACTCCCATTAAATAACGAGGTTTGTCTTTAGGTAGAAAAGGAGCAAGGCCTGCAAGTACGCGACGCATTTCTCGTTTAGGCTCACCTACGGAGAGGCCGCCAATGGCAAGACCTTCAAAACCCATTTTTTCTAATTTTTGCATGCTTAAAAGGCGTAAGTCAGTGTACATGCCGCCTTGAATAATCCCAAATTGACCACGGTTTTGTTTTTGTCTTGAGTTTCTGGCTTTATCGGCCCACTTCATAGATCTTTCCATGCTGGCACGAGCTTCTTCATGGGTAGCGGGGTATGGAGTGCATTCATCAAGAACCATCTGGATATCAGAATCAATTTGTTCTTGAATGTGAACAACATTCTCGGGAGTTAATTTCATTGAAGAACCATTAATATGGTTTGCGAAGGTTACTCCGTCTTCTGTGATTTTTCTTATTTTTGCCAAACTCATGACTTGAAATCCACCGCTGTCTGTAAGAATAGCTCCTGGCCAACGCATGAATTCGTGCAGTGATTTAAAAATCTCCATGAGTTCCATGCCGGGTCTTAAATTTAAATGATAAGTATTTCCCAGTATGAGTTTGTACCCAATATTCCACACGTCCTCTGGTGATAGCGCTTTTACTGATCCAAGCGTTCCCACTGGCATAAATACTGGTGTTTGAACTTCAATGGAACCAAATTTGAGAAGGCCTGAGCGAGCCGATGTTGTTTGTAATTTATCTAAGTCTGAAGAGTTTAGAATATTTTTTTTCAGATTTGTTTGAAATTCATTGGTAAAATCGGATCCTTTGAAATCAGCTGTATCCCATTGTTCTGAGCGAATTTGATCGTAACAGTTTTCTTCATTTTCAAGTTCAAAAGAAACCAGGGAACGCAAAGGCATAGATAACATGTTTTTTCCTTATCGAGTCAAAATATGAGGAGACTTGAGTCGCCATAGCTGAAAAATCTATATTTTTTAGCTATGGCGTGAGAGTAAAACTCTTGCCAAAAAGAATACCCCATCAGGGCAGAAACTAGCATAACTAATGTACTCTCTGGCTGATGAAAATTTGTTAATATCCCATTGCCTACAAGGGGCCTTTTTTTGTCTTCTTTGTTTTCAGGGTAATAAAATAGATTGGTTTCTAGCCACGTGCCAGCCCTGTTTTTGAGATTATCAAAACTGTTTGTAGTTAAATTTTCAGGTTGTAATTTTGTTTGTGGATGAAACTCAGTTCGAAAAAAGCTTTCTATTGTTCGAAAAGAAGTTGTGCCAACGAAAATAATTGGCCACTCATTTTTTAAAAAAAGCCATATTTTTTCAAAAGTACTTTGATTTACACAATACAACTCTTTATGCATCATGTGGTTGTCAATATGGTTTTCCTGAACTGGTTGAAAGGTTCCAAGGCCAACGTGCAGCGTAACAGCGGCAAATTGAATACCTGCTTGTTCACACTGACTCATAATTGTTTCCGTAAAATGAAGTCCAGCTGTGGGTGCTGCGCTACTACCTAGGTTTTCGAGTTTTGAATAAACTGTTTGATAGCGTTCTTTATCGATTAAATTAAACTTTTTATCTTTTTGTTTTTGAGGATCTCTAGAAATATAGGGAGGAAGTGGCATTTCTCCTTTTTCGTCCAGGAGCTGCTCTAAAGTCCAGGGATCTAAAATTTTTACTTTAGGAGGAGACAATTGAGTGACTTCAAACAGAGGAACTCCATTTTCTTCATCGCTATACAAGACTTCATTTAGTTTGAGTTTGCTAAGCGGTCGAAGAAGGCAGGAGAGAGATATTTTTTTTGGATTTGTTTCTAACAGAAAAACTTCGCCTCGAGCTCCTGTTTTTCGTTTTATACGCACTCGTGCAGGATAAACCCGAGAATCATTGATGATCATAAGGATGTGAGGAAATTTTTCGGAGGGAAATGTTCTTCGAATAACATCGGGTAGTTGTTCAAATTCAAAATCATCGATGGATCGATTTTCGGCATGGCAGGTTAATAGTCTGCTTTGGGAACGCTTTAGAGTGGGACTTTGTGCAATAAGTTCATCGGGGATCGAATAAAAAAAATCTTGTCGGCGCATGGATAAGTCTCTTTATTGAAGGGACCCGGGTTCAGGGTACAATTACCCTTTTAATATGTGAGCCCAGCCTACAGACGATTTCGTAGTTAATGGTTTCGGCCCAGGAAGCACAAGTTTCCACAGAAATAGATTCTTGTCCATCCGAGCCAATAAGGGTGGCTGTGATTTCTTGGCCTGGATTTTTTATATCTGAGATGTCAACGACAATATGGTTCATCATAACCCTGCCAAGAACAGAGCATCGTTTGCCTTGGACAAGAACAAAGGCTTTATGAGAAAAAAGGCGAGGGTACCCGTCGAAGTAGCCGACTGGTAAAACAGCAATTGTCATATGCTTGGGAGCCCGGAAAGTGCATCCATACCCAATGTAACTGCCTTCATGAATTTGTTTGATGCACTGACTTTTACAGCGCCATGCTAGTACGGGTGTGAGTTGCGTCGTTTGTCCACGTACAATTTTAGTTGAAATTTTTGTTTCTCGCGAAGGCCAAAGTCCATAAAGTGATATTCCAATGCGAGCAATTTCAAAAGAACAGTCTGGCATAATTAAAGAGGCTGCGCTTTGAGCGGCATGCCTTTCTGGCATGTAGGTCAGACCAAGGGTGCTAACAATGATGTCGTTTGCTGTCGCTAGATTATTTATCTGAAATTCCCCATAAGTTTGCTCTGTAACGTCTTCTGTATTTGCAAAATGAGTCATAATTCCCTGAATAAATAGCTTCTTTTTATCTTTTAAAAAAATAACTTTTTGAGAGAGGTTTTCAAGGGTGAATCCTTCTCTGCCTAAACCAGAGTCCACATGAATATGAAGCTTTAACTTTTTGTCACTTTTTTCAAAGACTTCATCTTGCAGAGCTTCGCTTAGGATATTTTCCCAATTTTCATGAGTCACAGCTAACTCAATATCCTCTAAAGCACACATGATTGCTTCTTTAGCGCTCATGGCACCAATGACCACAATTCTTTTTGAGGGCCAGCGATGGAGGCTTTCTTGTCTTCGTACGTTTAATGCATCGATAGGGTTAATAAAAAAAAGAATATCTACGTGATTGTGAACAATTTGAAGACATTCTTCCAAGCCGTGCCCATAGGCATTTCCTTTGAGCACGCAGCCAAACAGTGTCTTTGAAGCTAAGATGCTGCGGTAGGATGAGATATTCTGTTCAAATGCTGATGAGCTGAGTTCAATCCAAGAAGAGCAATGGGCGTGGAACATGACTATGTTTTCCATTTTATAAAAACTGATTTTTGACTTGGCTAATGATACCAGATTTTAAAGTTTTATGATAATTGTTGACAGAACTATAGACTTTTAATATGAAGGTCAATCGTTTGATTTTTTTCCGTGAGAGGTGTTCATATGCCAGTTCCAAAGCGAAAGGTTTCCAAATCTCGCCGCAATATGCGCCGTGCACATTTGGCTCTAAGTGCCTTAAATTTTTCTAAGTGTCCAAGCTGTTCTGCTCACAAGCTTCCACATTCTGTATGCGAAAGCTGCGGTTTTTATAAGGGTCGCTACGTTCACAAGAATTTTCTTAATTCCAGCTTGCGTTAAATTCACTACCAGTGCTCTTTAAAGGGTTTTTTCATGACATCACCAACCGATAAAACTGAGAACCGTCGTACTGCCAAAAAAGTCAAAGGTGGTAAAAAAGCTAAGAACAAATTAGCTCGCGTCGGTACAACTCCTGTCCTATTTGCCCTCAACAATCCAATTTCGGGCAGTTCCAACCAAGGCAAATAAAATATGCGTCAAAATGGGAATCCACAACAAAACCGAGGTCAGCAAGTTCCTACTCAGGATGGCCCTCGGGTTAACGATCGTATTCGTGTTCCTGAAGTTCGTGTAATTTCTGATTCAGGGGAACAGCTGGGTGTCCTCCCTATTCGCGAAGCTTTAGCGAAAGCAGAAGAATACGGACTCGACTTAGTCGAGGTTTCGCCCGATGCCAAGCCTCCTGTCTGTCGTTTGATTGATTACGGTAAATTCAAATATCAACAAAGCAAAAAGGCTCATGAAGCTAAGAAAAAGCAAGTTGTAATTGAGGTCAAAGAAATCAATTTAACCCCCAATACTGACAAGCATGATATTGAGACCAAGCAAAATCACATCAAGCGTTGGATAGCAGAAAAGGCTCGCGTACGCGTTGGTGTTAAATTTCGCGGCCGGGAAATGTCTCACCTTGATTTAGGCCACAAAGTTCTAAGCGAGCTTATGGCTGGTATTTCAGATATTGTTGTTACAGAGGCGCCGCCAAAACTCGAAGGCAAACGTCTTATGGTGACTTTGCTTCCCAAAGCTGAGAAGCTCTAGGGTTGCCTCCCTCTTCAGTTTCCTTTCTTTTTATAAATTTTTTTCTGTAATAACCGCTTGTAAACCATGGTACTAACACACAAACAGCAACAATGAGTATTTGTAAGAGTACTCTTGTCATGCTTGAGCTGTTTTTGCTGTCAATTCCCGCAGGTTCTAAAAAACCAAGGAAAATAAATAGAAGGCATGAATATTTGCCAACATCACCTAAGAAATAAGTCGCATATTTGGTTCCAATTTTATACTTATATCCAGTGCGTGTCCTTCTTAGTTTTTTTGCAGCAAGAAAGAGTATGAAATACATAATCAAATAAACTTGTGCGGATATCACTGTTAGAATCCAGTAGGCTGCACCTACAGAGGGCAATAAAAGAAAAGCTGCACAAAATAAGGAAATAATAATGCCTTGTAAGGCTAAGCTATGAAGACTAATGCCATTTTTGTTAACGCGCGCTAACTTTAAGGGTATGCATCCATCTTCAGCTGCTTGTGACAACCCAAATGAAGGTCCAGAAACCCAAATATTAGCGGCAGAAATACCTCCTAAAATAACGCAAAATACAGCAACTTTTGCTAGGAATTCAAGGTCGTAACTTCTTAGAACTTCGGCAATTGCTTGGCTTACCCCGTTGTTAATATCAATACTTTTTTGCGGAAGAATGCTGGCAATAGCGAGTGAGCCCAGTGTACATAATACCAAAGCAAGAATACTTGAAATGAAAACAGCTCTTGGTAAAGTTTTGTGAGGTTCATGTATATTTTTTCCAAAGGCACAGCTGATTTCAAGTCCTGACAAACTCGATACAACTCCCACAAGAAAGGCAAGGTTTTTGAATTCATCAAATCGCACGGCCAAAAGAGATGCTTCAAAGGGAGGAAGATGAGACTGCCCTTGAAAAAGAAGAAGCAAGCCTCCACCAATGAGAAGAACCCCGGGTACGGCAATTCCTAATACGGACCCAATAGAACTTACGATAGAAACAACTCTCACGCCGAAAATATTTGTAAATGTAAGAACCCAATAAAATAAAATGGTCGTTAGCATGTTGTATATTTTACTATGAGCGAGCTGTGGATTGATGATTTCGCTCATTCCGGACGTTATAAACGATAAAATGGTGGGAAACCATATTAAATTTTGAAACCATTGAAGGTAAATTGCGATAAAACCTACCCTTGGTCCATAGGCATCACGGATCCACAAATAAATACCGCTTTCTTTCGGGTATGATGAGGAAATTTCAGAAACAATCAAGGTATAAGGAATAAAGTAAAGAAGGATAGCTATAAGGTAGTAAGTCACCGAAGACCAGCCCATCAACGCCATTGTGGGAAGATTGTAGAGAGCCGCGATGACTCCCATATTGATCAAAACTAGAGGAGCAGTCTTGATTTTTTTCAATGCTGTTTCCTTTTAAAAATATTTTTTTACCTTTAATAGGCGCAATGAATTTAAGATTACTCCTAACGTCGTTCCAGTATCGGCTAGGATGGCAAACCACAAAGAAGCATCACCAAAATAAGTATATGCGAGAAATAAAACCTTAAGAAAAATGGCAAGAAAAATATTTTGTTTCACAATAAAAGTTGCTTGACGAGATAGCTTAATTACGTC
>JAIXXU010000129.1 GCA_027490595.1 Pseudomonadota bacterium | reverse complement strand
CTCTTTTTTTACAAGTTACTTTTGAAAGGTGTTCGCTCTGGTTGTTTTCAAACCAGTGATCAATACTAGAAGAGTAAATAGTCTGAATTTTTCCATAAAAAATTGTTTTTACTATTTTGTCAAAAGTCTTACCTTTATTCTTTATTAACATTAATACTAAATCTAGATATTTTTCATCATTATAAATTGCCAGGTCAAAAAGTAGATTTAATCCAGATTCAATTTCTTTTTTGCTTGCGGCTTCTATCAATAGACACAAGGCATAATTATAAAAAGAGGGTGCATAATTTTTATTTGTTGCAGATTTAAAGTGTTTAAATGCTTCTAACGGATTTCTTTTATAATTAAAGTAGATAACTCCAAGTTGATGTTCTCTATCAGGATTATTGAATAATTTGATTGATATTTTGAGGAGTTCAATGCATCTGTCTAAATACTGATTTCCGTCACTGCTATTTTTTTTGCGACAATCCAAGTATAACTCGTGATAAATGGCAATTAGCAGATTCAAGCAGCCTTCATGGTTATTGTGAACGACGTTTTCAAGAAGTGCGATAGCTCTTAATTGATTTTCAGAAACCCCAAGACCTTTTTTGTAGCACGTTGCTAGTTTTTCTATAGCTTCAAGGTTCCCGTGCTTGGCTAACTCTTCGATAAGTTGAAATCCTTTTTTCAATTCCTTTTCACTTGATTGAGTATTCACAATTAGCCATCCTAAAAGTAATTTTGCTTTAGAATGGCCAAGGTTTGCTGCTTTTTTTAGATATTCATTTCCAAGTTTTTCATTTTTTGCAACCATAATTCCATTTAGAAAATTGTTTGCCAACGTGAAGCAAGCGACTGAATGATTTAGCCCTGCAGCTCTGGATAACATCACATTATAGTCTTCTTTTAAAAAAACTTTTAAATCTGTATTTTTTTCATCCTCTATTTGTTTGAGACGAAATAGGGAGAGTTCAAACATAGCGTTTACAGAGCCAAGCATGCTAGCTTTTAAGAGTAAATTTTCAACACAATTTATAATTTCTTTTCTTTTGTAATTATCGTTATCTTTGTTATTAGAAATTATTTGAAGTTCTCTAGAATATAGAAGTGCTAACAAGCACATGCAATCTGCGCTAGATCGTTTTACCCCTCTGCTATAGGCTATAATAGCTTCTTTTGTATTGCCAAGTTTTTCTTCTATTTGGCCTAAAAGACTAAGTGCCTGGCATGAATTTAACTCAGCGAGCGGTTGAATTTTTGTTTTTAAAGATGATATTTTTTCTAAAAATAAATCTTTTTTCATTTCACGACTATTAGCAATCAAGTGGTCGTGCTCAATTCTGATAAGTTCAAAACTAGCTAAGAGATGATCTGCCGCAGAGGCCTCTTGCAGCCACTTAATGGCTTCAACAAAATAGAGGTCATTTTTTTCTGAGGCATATAACGTTAAGTAATATAGACCAAGTGTATATTTTGATTCTGGATGGTCTGGTAATTCTGTGAGTACTTTTATGGCTTCTGTTGGATTTTCCACATAGCCATTTTGTCCACTCAAAGAACGTTGGGCTGTGTAAAATTTTGCTTGTGGCTCAATACTACTGTTTTCGGCTGGTGAGTGAAAGAGAGAAATATACGACGAATTACTTTTCTCAATAGTATGGTTTGGGAAAATAGTTTGGGAGATAGTTTTTTTTCCAGAATGGATAGGGTAAGAAGACATTTGTATCCCTTTATTTTGGTTTTTTATCTGATATACCTAATAAATCCCACAAACTAACTGGTTTCGTTTGTGTAAAATTTTGTTCTAACGAAGGTATTTGTTTTTTAACAACAACTTTTTCGTCTTCATTAAGCTGTTCGTAATTTTGTTTCGCAAAAACGAGCATTTGATGATAGTTTTCTCTGTTAGATAAAACAAAAACACCATTTTTAAAAAACTCTGATATGATAAATAAACAGATAGTATATCTTGCTCCTTGTCTGTTTTTAAATTCAGAACTAGAGTTGTCTCGGAATGTTCTCTGATAAGCAAGATACAAGAGAGCATCGGTACAATAATTTTTTGCTGCTTCCTTAATTTTTAATAGGCCGCAAAGATCATGTGGTGTATCTTGAAATTCACCATGAATTTCAAGAAAGCCAATCTTAAATAATGCTTGATAATCCCTGTATCCCTCAAAAATTTTTTTGTAATACCAGAGACATTTTTTATTATTTTTTATTTCAAATTGTTCCGATAAATAGTATATAATTTCTTTTATAAATTCAGTATTCAGGTTTTTAGTTAGTTCCTTTGGTTCAAATTTTTCATGAACAATATCTTCTAAATTTTCAACTAAACTAGGATGCAGTAAAATTTTTTTTCCATAATAAATATGGGATAAATTATTGCTTATTTTAAAATAATTTATTAGAAATAATGCAATATTTGTCAATGGTTTCTCTGGAATAAATAACAGTCTGTTTGTATTGAAATATTGCAATATTATATTCTCTATCATTTTAATGAAATCATTTATATTTTCATCTTCAATTTTGATTATATCTTTATTTTTTTTTTTTTTTTT
>JAIXXU010000271.1 GCA_027490595.1 Pseudomonadota bacterium | reverse complement strand
TGTGCGTATGGCAGCCCTTGAATGTTTGGAAGAGCAGGCAAGCCATATTCAGCAGGCCAAGCAAATCATTCTTGATTTACTTCTCCAAACACCTAATGATGATAACTCTAGGTTTTTGGGTGTAGCGACAGAGGTCGCAAAAAAACATGGTTGGATTTAAAGCCATTCATTTTTTTCTTTATCAATGCTATTTAATCTGTAAAGTTAACTCCACACAAAAATTTGAAATTTATACGGTTTTGTCTTTTTTTTAGACATTTAAAAATTGTCTTTTTGTGACTATCTTTATTGTATATTTTATCCGATGTTATAAAAGAAATTTTTTCTTTATAATAGTAAGTATTTAGCAAATATTTTCATATAAGGGTAATTTAGCAATGAATTCAGGAATTTCTCCATCCATTCATATTAAAAAGTTATCATTAAATTCTTCAAAATCTTCATCGATGGGTGTTTATCCAGGTCAATCCTTGTTTATCCCAACTCCTCCATTCTTGTCTGGCCATCTCGCAGAATCCATTGCTGATAAAAAAATAACTTCAGAAGAATATAATCATACTCATGGGCTATTTAAAATGGATGAAGAACTAGAACGAGAGGGCAGCGAGAAAGAAAATAGACGTTATGAAAACTCCTCTCAAGTTGAAAAGTTTTCTACAAAGAACGTTAAAATGCCTGAAAGTTTTTTCAAACTAAATTCACCCGTGCTTGAACCAGTGTCTTCGTCAACGTCCAAACCTATTGCCATCAATGGAGAGCCATTGATAATTGAAAAAACATTGGTCTCAAAGAGTTTTAATGCAAGCCCAAGTTTACTTACTCTAGCCCTCAAGAGTTTATCCCCCAAAACATGACTAAAATTGTTGTATGACTTTGCAAAACAGTTTAAGCCTTCAAATGATTCTTTTATTTACTCTCTTGGGGCTTATCTATGTTTTGGAATTTCACCGAAGACCAGCTTTATACAATCCCTAGTGTTATTATTGGTATTATTGTTCTTTTAATTTTTCTCAACTTAATAAAGAAAAAAAGAAAGCGCCTTCATGAAAAGTCAGAAATTAATCAATCCAATTATTCAGGGTATGATAGTACATCTTCACCCTTAATTGATGCTGCGGTCCCACAGAGTCTTTCTGGTAAAAAGCCGTCCTCTCAGGAATCTGATACCCCATGGTTTCAAAGATTGCGCCATGGTCTAGAGAAAACAAGAGCTCAATTAGTTCAAAGCTTAGATGACTATTTTTCAAATACAACCCATCTCGCAACACGGGATCAATTACTTGAACATCTTTTTGAACTACTTATTCTGGCGGATGTTGGTGTTTCTACCTCTGAAATTTTGGTTCAAAGGGTCAAAGCTCGTTTAACGTCTGAAGACTACTCAAACAAAGAAAAGTTTAAAGCTATCCTAAAAGATGAAATCTTACTTATTTTGAAGACATCCTTTGAAAATAAAAATGGGACCATCGAAACACCTAAATATTCTCCTCACATCGTATTGATGGTTGGTGTGAACGGTGCAGGGAAGACTACTACAACAGGCAAACTTGCTTTTAAGGCGTATCAAAAGGAAAAATCTGTCATCATTGGAGCTGCAGATACTTTTCGTGCCGCTGCTGTAGAGCAACTTGCTGTTTGGTCCGACCGTTCTCATGCGCAGATGATCCGTTTGAAAGAGGGTAGCGACCCAGCGTCTGTTGCTTACGAAGCAGCGCGCAGGGCTCAAGAACAGCATGCTGATATCTGTCTTATTGACACGGCAGGTCGTTTGCAAACCCGTCAAGATCTCATGCAAGAATTATCAAAAATTGCTCGGGTTACTGGCAAAGATATTGAAGCGGCCCCTCATGAAGTTCTTTTGGTTTTGGATGCAACTGTTGGTCAGAATGCCGTACAACAAGCTAAATTATTTCGTGATGTAGTTAAAGTCACTGGTATTATTCTTACAAAATTAGATGGTACAGCAAAAGGCGGTGTAGCTATACCAATTGCTTTTGAACTGGGTTTACCTATTCGCTACGTGGGTGTGGGTGAAAGTGTAGAAGATTTAGAACTCTTTTCTCCCGAAGAGTTTGTAGATGCTTTATTTATTTAATTTTTATATTTTCTAAAAGTACTTTTTTCATTTCATTGCTGAGTTCTAGGGGAAACATGTGTTTTCCATCGGGAATGATGGTCCAGCTGGTATTTGGTAAGAAACACGTTACCCACCATTTTGCACTTGGGTTACACGTATTGCTCATGCGTCCTAAATAAAACTTTGGTTCCAAGTTTTGTCTGAACTTTTTAGATAAACATTTAAAACCCAAAAAAGACATCGAAAAAAAATCTTCAAAATATCTTGCCTCACATTCGGGTGAATGCCTCAAAATAAAACCATGTTCAGCTGTTTCTTGATAATTGCTGTCAATATAATTTTTAATGCTTTCTTCGCTCCATGCTCTCATAAAAGACGTCTTTTTTAGATGATTCATCGCAGTCAAAAAAGAGGTAAACTTACGTTTGCGTCTTCGTACAATGATGGAATTTGGACTTTTTTTTCGTTGATTTAGGAGGGTGAGCAGAGTCCATTGAAAAGATTCCAAAGGTTTTAAAATAGGGGGGTCAAAAAGCCATAATTTACTGATATTTAACCTTTCTGAAGATAATAAGGCTATCCATGCCCCCATACTATGCCCACTTAGGATCCAATTTTCTTCGTATATTTTTTCAAATAGTTTATAAACGGCAATGTGATCTTCAATTAAAATTTGCCAGCTTTTATTTTTAGATTGTAAAATAATATTTGTATCGAGGGTGTTTTTTCCAACTCCCCTGCAGTCGTAAGCAATAATTCTAAGCTGTAAATGATCACTTAAAAAACGAAAAAAAGGTGCATATGTTGAGCAGGGAATCCCATTTGCGTGAGAAAATAAAATGTTTGCCACAGGTTTGCCTTGAATTGGTTCCACTATTATGGGGGCAAACTGTTCTATATTCACTGAGGTAAGTTCTTTTGAAATAGGTATACAAATTCCCCTTGTTCTACGTATCCGAAATTTTGCTTCAAATACCTGAGTTGATATTCAGGAGAGGAATGAAGAAGTTTGATTTTCTCTTCAAGTTTTTCATTTTGTGTTTGTAAAGTTTCATTGTTTTGGACAAGAACATCGCGCTCGTGAATAAGCTGAAGGAAATTGGAAATGCCTGCTTTTCCAATAGCAATTGATGTAATAATTAGCCATAAAACACAAACAACAACCCAGCGAGATACGGTTTGAAATTTTTTG
>JAIXXU010000296.1 GCA_027490595.1 Pseudomonadota bacterium | reverse complement strand
TTGCTCTACCACTGAGCTACTGAGGAACACTGCCTGACTTTTTAAATGAAGGACTCTCGCACGTCAAGAGCTTAAGAAGATTTTTTATTTTCAACACCGAGCTTTGACGCTCGCACAAAGCTTTTCATCTGCGGAACAAGATCTGGCCACTGAGACAAAGAAAATTTTCCAAGCACGCCATCTGGAAAAGGGGAATAAATTCCATGCTTAGTTATACCAAAAACAAAATTTTGAAGAACTTTTTGATTTTCATCGAGAATTTCTATTTTAGCAGAAGGAGCACCTAAGTCGAACGATAATAAACCAGCCTTCTGTACGTCAGATTTGGACACAAATGAGTCTGCCGTTAAGCCCTGCAACCTTAATAAATAGGCTTCAACTAAAGCGCTATCCAATGGGAGAGAGCCTGACGACTGAACTTCCCACTGATTCGCATTTCGCAACAACGTAAAAAAGGCTGAATGGTACCAGATCTTGATTGACTTTGCTCTCTTGCCCTCAAATTGACCTAGGCGCAATGACCTGAAGTTTAAAAAATTTTTATCTTCAAGAAAAGAAATACGTGAAGAATTTACAACAAATATTTGAGTATGAGTTGAGCTCATTGCATAAGTAGAAATAGGATTTATTTTCCCATCATTCACAGCACCTATTTCAACACCCGCGCCAAAAGATAGATAAACTGAAGAACCATTTTGAAGAGTGATAGATACGACCGTCTTTGGATTTTCAAGACCAAACTGAGCCAATTGATTGGAATGGTTTGGAGTGAAATTATGCCCAAGAAGTTCCTGTTGAATTGGAATGAGAGATAGTGATCGTAAAAAATCACTCAGTCGTTCTTCGTCAATTTGAATAGATGGCTGTTCAGGATTACGCCAGTTGGCATTTTTAAAAGGTTTTACCAATTCAAATTTACCCTGAGAGTTTTTCAATGAAACCCGACTAACTTCGTCCACTTTAAAAAAGAGAGCCTTTGTAAATTCTTGCTTTTTCTCTTCTTTTTTATTGCTTAGATAATCATCCAGATAATAAAGAGAACAAAGCACAAATAATAGCGATAAACCAACAAGAATTTTACTCCGAAACCTCATTACGCCGCTCTCCTTTTAAGCCAGAAAAATACACCTATGATAGCGGTAACCACAGGCAAAATACCCGCAAATAAAAGAGCCCATGCTCCAGGATTTAAGGCAAGATTTAACTTCTTTGGTCCCAAGTCTCTAGCAGGAATACTGACAAGTTCCTCATCCTGATACAAATGAGCAATTGTCAAAGGAATTAATTCTTCAGTAACACCAGATGAACGAGAATAAGGATTTACAAGACTAAAACCATAAATCACAACCTCAGAGTTATCTTTTGATTTATCTTTTATTTGAACATTTTTTTGTAAAAATGATGCTTGATTTATTGTTAAATCAAGACCCATTGCCCACTCTTTCGAGGGATCAAAGTTTTTGTCTGGCATCATTGAAAACAGCTTAGCAAGATCTATCCGGTTTCTTTTTTCTGCAGAGATAGTAATAGGAGCAGCAGAAAAGGCCGTCATTAAAACGGTTGAATGAATTTCTGGTTTGCCTGAAGATGACTGCTGAGAAAACTCCAGAGGACGACCTCCATCCACAGGAACTACAGCTTGTGCGCCGTAAACTTGGCCAATAACTTTAGTGATTGGCGATGAGTAACTAAAATTGTTTATCACAACAGGGGGCCGCAAAACACTCTGCTTAGCAAGCTGTCTTCCAAGGGGAGTATCAGGATTCAATGTGAGCAATATAGGCGGAAGTTTTACACCCAACACGGATAAAAATTTGTCCAATCCAGTTTCACGATAAGGATTCACAATGGCAAGAACTTTACCTCCCTTAGCCACAAATGAAAGAAGCATTTCATTCACGGAACCATCATAGGCAAGCTGATTGTCACCAACCACAACTACACGAGCTCCGGAAGGAAACGCGCCGTTTGATATTGGCCATGGTTTGACTTCATAAGACTTTGCCTCTAGAGCACTAACAACATCAGCGTAATTTTTACCAGAAGCTCCTACATTTATAGAGGGTTCGCCATGCCCAGTAAGAAAATAAACTGTTTTTTTATACTTGACTAAATTAACAATAGCATTCGTTAGTTTACTTTCTGTGATTTCGTCTACCACTTCACTTTTATTAGTAGGTGAAAGCAAAACAAGCCTTGAGAACCCAGAAGGCTGAATTCTTTGAAGTGAAATTCGATCGGCAAGATCTAATCGTCCTGCGTATGAAATTTCCGGAGAGTTTTTTACATAAAGCTGAATAATGGAACTAACACCGTCACAGTAAGAATCCATCGGATTTTGAGATGGAACGCAGATAATATTCACTTTTTTATCCAGCGAAGATAAAATTTTTAGTGTTTCATTACTTAAAGAATTTATACGATTTTTCGTAACATCCACAGTCGTGGATAAGTTTGGCTTGTTTAATAATGTAGCTGCTGCAACAATAACAGCAATACTAATTATTGAAAAAATAGCTGCCTGAAAAAAATATTTGGGAGCATATTTTTCAATAAGACCAGTGTTACTTTTGTCGCGTAATGACAAAAAAATGAAAACTAAAAGACAAATTGCAAGCAATGCCGGTGGCAGATAAGGACTTTTATCTGATAATGTTTCCCATAAAAACAAAGTAATGAATACAATAAATATGGTAGCAAGGGAAAATTCAAGTTTATGCTTTCTCATGTTTCAGACTCTCCATTTTCTGCTTTCAACAACAAACCGTGTAAGAAATAAAAAAATTAGAATGATCGCAATAAAAGTTGCAATCGTTCCCGTTTTAATAATTCCTTTTGTAAACTCACCACTCATATCAAGTATGTTTGCACTATGTTTATACCACTCTGGAGCTCCAGGAATAAAACCAGAAAACAAAAATAAAATGATAAAAAAAGTTGAGCCAAGATAACTTAAAACAGGATTTTTTGTGAGAGAAGCAATAAATAACCCTATAGAAACGATGGTCGCAGTATTTAACATCATGCCAAGCCACCCTGACGCTAAAACTCGCACATCTGGCTCTGAAAAAATAAAGCTATAAGATGGATAAACAAGCAACAATAAACCTAAAACACCAAAATAGAACATGACTCCTAAAAATTTTCCGCAAACAATACTCCAAGGATGTAAAGGGGCGGAATCAAGAAGTCTATGGGTGCCATGAGAAAGCTCTTCGGTCATTACTTTCATGGTAAAGGCAGGAATAACAAAAATATTGATATAATTTAAGAAATTAAGAATCTGCCCCAAAATATCACTCATAGGATCCACTGCTTGGCCACTACGGAGCATCATTAGGACCTCAATGTAAAAAACAATTCCCGAAACCAAAAAAAGAATACAAGCGGACATCCAACCAAGCGGAGTGCCAAAAAAACTTTTAAATTCCCTTTGAGCAATTGTCATAGTTACTGACATAATTCACAATCTCCTTTTTCCTATAAAACAGCATTGGGCTGTGAACGAATTACATCAAAAAAGAGCTCCTCAAGAGCATCTTTTTTTTGTTCAATACCAACCAACGGGAAGCCTTTAGCAACTATTTGTTCAGTAACTTTACTAAGACCATCAAGACTCTCTTGACTTTTAGACCAAAAATCATTTGAAAAATCAACACTTATAGAATTTATTTTAGCAGGATATATTCTTGCTTGCTCGACAAAACTTTGCTCCTGAAACCAAGAAAGAGCTTGATCAATGGGACACGCAAATGAGTAGACATAACCAGAGCGATGAGATTTATCCTGCAACGAAAGTTTTGTCGCAATCCGACCATGGTTGATAATAATAACTTCATCACAAGTTGCCTGCACTTCAGATAATATGTGAGAACTTAGGATAACTGTCCGCTCTTTCGCTAATTTTTTGATCAGCTGTCGAATCAAAACAATTTGAGTGGGATCTAATCCTTCTGTTGGCTCATCCAAAATTAACACGGAAGGTTTGTGAACAAGAGAGGCACTTAAAGCAACTCTTTGTCGAAAACCTTTAGACAAATGACCGATTAGCCTGTTTGATACTTGAACAACGTCGCACTCTTCCAAGATATTTTTTACGGCCAACTCTCGTGCAGAAGCATTTATTTTCCTCAATTTTGCTGAGTAATTCACAAAATCAAATACTGTCATTTCAGGATATAAAGGCGGGTTGTCTGGTAGATATCCAACATGAGCTTTCACTTCTTTTGATTGGGTAAGAACATCGTAGTTACAAACTCGCACGCTACCAGAGCTTGGCCCCAGCAAACCTGCAATGATGTCCATGGTAGTAGATTTTCCAGAACCATTAGGCCCCAGAAAACCGCAGATTTTGTTGGTGGCAACAGAAAAATTCAAGCTATGCAAGACCTCTCTGTCACCGTAATATTTGGTTAGGTCAGAGACTTCAATCACAAAAACCTCCTTATTTTTTATTCAATTACAAATTCATTGGAAATTATTATACCCAATTTTTAAATTAAAAAACAATATTTGACAGAAACGCTTTTTTGAGCAAAATTTTAGTCGCCATAAACAAGGAAATATTACTTAAAAGGTTATTTCATGTCACAAACAGTTGTCTTAAAGTTTGGGGGAGCATCAGTAGCGACACCACAATCCTTCGATCATATTGCTCGCATTATCATCAATAAAAAGAAAAAATTTTACCGAATTGTTGTTGTTGTAAGCGCTATGGGAAACACAACTGATGAGCTCTTAAAACTTGCCCACGAGGTAAATGCAAATCCTCCCTCGCGCGAACTGGATATGCTTGTTTCGGTAGGTGAGCGTATCAGTACTTCACTTCTTGCTATGGCATTAGCCAAGTATGATATTGAAGCCTTGAGTTTTACTGGCAGCCAAAGTGGAATTTTGACAACCAACGATCACGCAGAAGCCCGAATTATCGATGTTAAACCTAGGCGATTGCTTCCTTGTTTAAATTTAGGTCAAATCGTTATTGTTGCAGGCTTTCAAGGAATGAGTTTAGACGGAAATATTACTACGCTTGGCAGAGGAGGTTCCGACACAACCGCAGTGGCACTGGCCGTCGCCTTACAAGCAAGTCACGTAGAATTTTATAAAGATGTTTATGGCATTTATGACAAAGATCCCAAAAAATTTGATGATTCTGATTTCTACCCAACTTTAAATTATGAGGAAACATTGGCTATCGTAGAAAAAGGAGCTCGCGTCTTGCATCCTCGCTGTGTGTCCATGGCAAGAAAAAACAACTTGCCTTTGCATGTTCTAAATTTTCAGGAATATGAAATGCCCGGCACTTGGATAACATCAAGTGAACCACAATCTAACAAACTCATTTA
>JAIXXU010000249.1 GCA_027490595.1 Pseudomonadota bacterium | reverse complement strand
TTTAGAAATTTTGAAAATTATAGAACTGTAATTTTATTTCATTGCGGTAGCCTTGATCTTTACCCTTAGACCGTTCATAGAGGACCCACACAAAAGCCGGAAGAAGCGATATTTCTTTAATCGCGTAAAACAATTTGTGGAAATTGTTTTGGATGTTTTGTGTCCTCAATACAAAAAAAGATATTCTGAACTGTGGCTAAGCTAAAGTGATGAATGTGGGTTTAAAGAGATTACTTTTTAAGAGATCGACATTATTTGCTTTTTAATTCAAGGAAACGGCTAGCAGCTTCTCATGGATGTCGGTTATAAAACTCATCTTATAAGATTTATTACGAATACTAAGAAAATTAACTATTGAATTTGGCAAGCTTCTTCAAATGGCAGGCGTGGATGTTTCGTCTCTAGCCGAGTATGATCACCATAGCCGATATTACAAATAAAGTTTGACTTCCATTTGCTCCCTGGAAAAAACACGTTATCTAATTTAGCGTTATCAAAACCAGAGATTGGTCCGCAATCAAATCCGTGAGCTCGGGCTGCCATAATCAAATACGCACCTTGGAGGGAGCTGTTTCGAAATGCAGTTTCATAAATTAGCTGTTCATTGCCTTCAAACCACATTTTGGCATTTGTGTGAGGAAAAAGATAAGAAAGTTTTTCGTAAAATTCGAGATCGTAAGCAATAACAGCAACCACAGGCGCTGAAAGTGTTTTTTCAATGTTTCCAAAATGCAAACAAGGTTTGAGTTTTTCCTTGGCCTCTTCGCTTTTTAAAAAAATAAAACGACTTGGACATGAATTTGCAGATGTTGGGCCATGCTTCATGGTGTTATAAATTTTAAGGATATCGTTATCACTCACTTGTTTAGGCAGCCAGTGGCAGTGGCTTCTGGCATTTTCAAAAACTTGCTCAATATGAATTTGGTTACTTTTCATTTATAATTTCCTTTATTTACATTCTTAAATTATAATCTTACTGGGAACATTTTTACAACTTTTTTATAGGAAAAAAGTTGATTAAATATTTTGAATTTTACTCATATCAGAATCCTCATAATTATGCATAAAACACCGACATGGGTATTGAGAATGAAATAAGAGCTAACGCTTGCCATTTTTCTTGAATAAACTTATGTAGTTAAATGGCTAAGAACCATAACGACTCAAAGGACAAGTATGAAGTACAAAATTTGCATTTATTTATCATTTTTGTTTATTTGTATTCAAGCTTACCCACAGGATGGTATCTTTGGTGAGCAGTCAAAAAATTCAATTGAAGTAAAGGTCTCCAAAGGAAATGAAGTCACCTGCTTTATCAAACCCGAGCTGGATAGAATACAAGCTGGTGGAGAGCTAAGAAGCTCTGTTCCCATGGAAATAGCGAACCCAGATGGCGAGGGCTTAACTGAGAGTAGAAGTATCAGAATTACCGAGAACTTTATACCTACAAAAATTATACTAAGAAATAAAAATTCTAAAAATGAAAAAGTAACTCTTCAGTATATTTCTTCTAATCTAAGCCAAGATTACGGGCTTGTTATTAAATGTTACCCTTAGCTGAAAGTGCGTCTTAGATAACATTTAATACGAGTTGTGTTTTCACATGTGATTTAGAGATGCAGCAAACTCACGGTTCAGCCCTTGCTGATGGTATTGGGAATTATTAATACTGATGTTTTTGTTTACAATATTTAGAGTGAAAACAAGTAAAGTAGCCTTAAAGTTTTGCCAGCTTTGTAGAGTCAAACTAGAAATTAATTGATCATCAAAATACATTTCTGTGTTAGTTAAAATAGTTTCAATTGCTGCAAAAACTTGGTCAAAAGAACTTGCTGTTGCCAGATCAACGAGATCATCTTTGCTACGAATAGATTGAGCGAGTCTAAGTGCATTTGCACGAATTAAATCAATTGTATCACTATTTAAGATCATAAAATAGCTCCTATATTTTTATAAAAATGTAATTATCAACAACACGGGATACTAACTGGGCAACTAATTCCTGGCAATGATTACAAACAAAGAAAAGAGTCAAAAAATGCACAGAAGGCAGGTGTTTACCAAAATTTTCTTGAAAACAATAAACCACACAAAAGAATAAAGCCAAATAAACCTGCAAGAATGTATGCATATACAAAGGAAGGATACAAACCTTCAACAATAAAAGCAGGATAGGGCGCGTCTTTGGCAAAATTCACACGCAAAAATTCTTTTTGTTTTTTGGGAGTCAAGTTGTCATGCTTTTCAGAGTATTCATGACGTTCTTGAAAAGAGCTTTTAGTTTGAGAGCGAAAACCTTCGGGTATGGGTAATAAAGAAGGCAAGCTATCTTTGGACAATAATTGAGATGTGGAAAAATCTTCCATAACAAAAAGAACAACACCTGGGAGATTCTTGAGTAAACGCGAAGACCACTGAGCACTACCCCAAGTAGCCGGCAGATCAAATTCTGCTGTGACTTGATTGATTCCTGAGAGTAAAGAGGTGTCTAAAATAATTTTTTGGTTGGTATTATTTTTATCATGAGAGCTGAAAACTAATTTTGAATCTTCTAGGAATTCAATCTGAAGATTTTCAATTCTATCCGGTAAAGGTAAAAGTATTTTTGTTCCTTTGGCTTTATAACTATTTATAAATAATCCTGAATAAACAACATGAAGTTTTCCAATTTTAGGGATTAAAATAAACTGATTCACAGATGGAAGCCATTCTCCACCACCAGGTAAAATGAACGGTGGAGGAATAAGCTTTTCTAAAGAATTTTGAGGTGAAATCGATGAATTTGTATAAGCCTTGGAAGCAAAAATAAATGATATTAGCAGTGTAAAAAAACATAATAAAACAATAAATTTAGGATTTGATGAACCTAGCTGTGTATGATGTTTCTTATTTTTTTCTTCTGTTGATTTTAACTCACTGCTGGTTAAGCATTTTCTAACTTCATTCTGCCAATTGTAACCAAGGGCCTCAATTTTTTCACATAATAAAATAGCTGAGTGTATATCTTTTTGATTAAATCGTTCTGTAGAGTTTTTTATTTGAGTGATTAAACGATAAAGCTGAAAACGATAACGTGCAATTAATGGTTCTTGAATAGGCGCTGTGGGCAAAGGAATTTTAGTACTATTATAAAAAATTGGCATTAGCGTGAATATTAAAATAAAGATACCAAATAACAAAGATAAAATTACTATGGAGGTCATGTTTTATCTTTCAGGCTAGCAAGGAGTTCTTCAACGAGTATCTTTTCCATAGTTTGTTGTTTTCTTTTCTTTTTGGCAAGAGAACCTTTCAATGTAATTCCAAGAATGATTGGCCCTATGAACAAAATAGCAATTGGGATACCCCATATCATTGCTCCGTAGGTATTTTTCCAATTGGGAGCGCGTAGGATCCAGTCACCATATTTTTGCACAAAAGCATTTATGATTTCTTCATCATTTTTACCTTGCTGTAAAAAGACTTTAATTTCACTTTTTATGGCTTGGCTCTGTGGTGTGCCACTTTCTAATACACTGATACCAATACATGTAGGACAGCGTAATTTTTCAGCCAACTGATTGTACCTGGTTTCATTTAAAAGCTCAGAAGGTGTTGCAACTTGGTTACTGGTTACTGGAGCTTGAATAGGATTGGATTCAGCTTGAGCAGCCATATGGCCAGAAAAGGCAAACATAAATGCTGAAATATGAGCAAAAATAATGAAGGTACTTAAAACCAGTGAACTGAGCTGGGA
>JAIXXU010000248.1 GCA_027490595.1 Pseudomonadota bacterium | reverse complement strand
TATCGACTTTGATCGGGCAGTTGGGGGATAACCTTGTAACTTCTACCTTCCATGCTGAAGCGATTTACAAAATTGCCGCCAAGCAATAAATTTAGTGTATCTCCAATTTGTCTTGAGCTAATACCAATTTGACCTGCTTTTTCGGTGTTAATTTTAATATCTAACTGAGGCTTTTCAAATTTTAGGTTGCTGTCAACAAATAGAAAATAGCCACTTTTTTTTGCTTTTTGTATAAATTCTTGAGTCATTTCATATAAATATTTATAATCGCGTTCCGATTTAATCACAAATTGAACAGGCATTCCATCACTTCCCGTGGGAAGATCCGGCATAGAAATAAGAAAAATTTGAATACCTGAAATTTTTTGGAGCTCAGCTTGGATCAATGTCTGAAGTTCTTTCGCAGTTTTTTTACGTTCGCTCCATGTTTTGAATATAACACCAGCAAAACCACTGTTCTCAGTATCAGCGCCGTTGATAATAAAGTGCGCTTTATGTTCTGGGAATTTGTTAAATACATTGTTAATTTCGTTGCTAAACTTTTCTAAATAATGAACGTTAGCATAAGAGGGTGCTGTAGTTAGACCAAATAAAAAACCTTGATCTTCAACTGGAGCAAGTTCTTTTGGAGTCAAAATAAAAAGAAAGACTACGCTGATTAAAATGATTCCACCAAAGGTAGAAATTGACGCTTTATGGGGTAAAATATAGGACAGAGCGTTGCGGTATTTGGCTTGAATAAGACCAAATGCGTGGTCAATTTTGTGGGTGAAACTGTTAGGATCGGTATCGCGTTTAAGAATTAGAGAGCACATCATTGGGGAGAGAGTCAAAGCTACTACTCCAGAAACAATAACGCTGGCAGCTAATGTGAATGCAAATTCCTTAAATAATGCTCCTGTGAGGCCTCCCATCAAACCAATTGGAGCGTAGACAGCTGCTAGAGTTATTGTCATGCTTATTACGGGCATGGTAATTTCTCGAGCTCCAATTAACGTGGATTCCATGGCATTTTTGCCTTCTTCCATATGCCTGTGAATATTTTCAACAACGACAATGGCGTCATCCACAACGAGACCAATTGCAAGAACCATGGCTAAAAGTGTAAGAAGGTTTATGGAATAACCAAGTAAATACATCACAAAAGCTACTCCCACTAATGAAAGTGGTATCGTAACTACAGGAATAGCAACTGAGCGGAGTGAACCTAAGAACAGGAATATAACAACCATAACAATAAAGGCGGCTTCAACAAGAGTTTTGACCACGTCGTGAATTGCAGTTGAAATGAATTCTGTAGAGTCATACACAACAGATTGAGTTAAAGTTGGGGGAAGTGTTCCTTCGATTTCGGGCAGCACTTTTCTCACATCGCTGATAACAGTCAAAGGATTTGCTGTAGGCAAACCATAAACGCCTAGAAAAACTCCTCGACTGCCGTTGAAGCTCACGGAAGAAGAGTAGCTTTCGGAGCCCAGTTCTATTGATGCTAAATCTTTCAGATAAACAACATTATGCCCAACTTGTTTAATAACTAGATTTTCAAACTCTTTTGCAGTGTGGATGTCTGTTTGCGCATTGATTGTAATTAAAGTGTATTTTCCTTTTAATTGACCTGCAGCACTGAGGTAATTGTTTTCAGTAAGAGCGCTTCTAACCTCACCAGCAGTAATTTTCAATGCAGCCATTTTGATGGGGTCAAGCCAGATACGCATAGCAAAAGGATTGCCTCCAAGTATACGTGCTTCGGCGACACCAAAAACAGATTGAAGTTTTGGTTGGACTACGCGATTTAAGTAGTCATATATTTGAGAAGAAGATAATTTATCACTAGAGTAGTTTATATACATCAGCGCTAAGGAGCTTCCGGTTGATTTTGTAATAACAGGTAGCTGGCTGTCTGAAGGTAGTTGATTTGAAACAGAGTTTACTTTAGCCAGAATATCAGCAAAAGCTGCGGCAGAATCAAAATTTAATCTTAATTTAAGTTTAATAATACTAACACTTTGTCTACTGCTTGAGGAAATATAATCAATACCATCAGCAGAAGCTACAGCTGTTTGAATGGGCTGCGTGATAAATCCTTTGATAAGATCTGCTGTAGCACCCGGGTATACAGTAGTTACGGTAATAACAGTGTTTTCTACCTTGGGAAATTGTCTGACGTCAAGATTAAGTAGTGCTTTCAAGCCCAGAAAAAAAATGAGAATGCTGACAACAGAAGCTAAAACTGGGCGTTTAATAAAGAGATCTGTGAATCTCATAGTGAATTTTCCTAAATTGGATTGGAATTGTTGATAAGAATTGTTGTGTCATTTTTTAGTTTGCTAACTCCAGAAGTAACAATAATATCTTCCGGTTTTAGACCTTCTTGGATAACAACAAGATTTTCTTGCTTGTCTCCTGTTTTGACTAAAACTTGTTTTACTTTAGCCGTATCACGTCCATCTTTATTTTTTTTCACATCAGGTTGCACGATAAAAACACTTTCTCCGTAGAGAGAAAAATTCACGGCTGTTTGAGGAACAGCTATTGTGTTTAATTGAGCTGGAAGTAGCACTTTTACATTAACAAACATACCCGGGTATAATTTACCAAGTGAATTATCAACGGCAGCTTGTATTTCAATAGTTCTTGTTATCTCGTTTACCTTGGAATCAATGGCGGTAACATAGCCAATAAATTCTTCACTTGAAGAGGCATCTGAAGTTATTTTTACTTTTTGGTGAGGGCTTATTTTTTGAATTTCTTGTTGAGGCAAAGAAAATTTCACATACAAAGCTTTGGAAGCTTGAAGACTGGCAACAACTTGCCCTGCATTCACAAATTGACCAACATTTACTTGCTTAATTCCAATTTTCCCAGAAAAAGGAGCCTTGATCAGCTTCTTGCTGATAGAGGATGTAAAATCTTCAAGGTTGGCTTGCAGCTGTTTCACCTTAGCATGTGCATCGTCTAAAGCAGATTGCGTAGTAGCTCTTTGCTTGAAGAGCTTCAGGGATCTTTCTAAGTTTACTTTTGCAAGTTGTAATTGAGCATTTACATTAGCCAATTGTGCTCGTTCCGAAGCGTCGTCTAGCTGAATTAATGGAATTCCAGCAGAAACTGTTTCGCCAGATTTAAAATAAATCGCTTTAATTTGACCGGACACTTCAGGGCTTAAATCAACACCGTTTAGGGCAGACATATTTCCAACAGCTTCAAGGTAGGGTTGCCAAGAAATTTTCTCTACATTAGCTGTGTTTACAGCTTCTGGGGGTGGTGTGTAGGAAGCAAAAAAAGCCTTAATGAAGTGAGCTTTTAAGGCATTCCATCCAAAAACTCCTCCTAAAATAAGAATAAGTCCAGAAAAGAGAATAATTGGAAACTTGTTAGATATAAACTTATTTCGGATCATAAAAATTTACCCCGGTATTTGAAAGGCTAAGTTTGATCATACTTCATATGAGTTTAAGCTTGCTAGGGCGTGATGAATAATTTTTTCCTGTTCTGTCTGATGAGCTTTATCAAGTCCAACAGCTGGAGAAGGACGTTTTGAACGACCAATGTAGTGAAGTTTTAAATTTTCAAAGGCGTGATGAGTGATGAGTTCTTCAAAAATATAAGTCCAATAGCCCATATTTTTAGGCTCTTCTTGTACCCAAAATAATTTTGCATTGGAATAACGTGACACTACGCTAAGTACTTGCTCATGAGCTAAGGGATAAAGTTGTTCAATGCGGACAATGGCTATTTTTTCTGCGTAAGCTTTGTAGGTTTCTTGTTCAAGGGCATCTAATAAATCAAAAGCAATTTTTCCAGAGCAAAAAAGAACTTTTTCTACTTTTGTTGCATCATCAATACGAGCGTCATCAAGGAGTTCCTTGAAGCATCCTTGTGCAAGGTCGTCTAAAGAAGAGCAAGCCCAGGGGCTTCTCAAGAAACTTTTTGGTGTCATGATGACAAGTGGTTTCCGGTAAGAACGATGAAGTTGTCTACGTAAAACATGGAAAAGTTGTGAGCCGGAAGTTAAACAGCAAACCTGCATATTGCCTTCTGCACATAGTTGTAAAAATCGTTCTGGTCGGGCGCTAGAATGTTCTGGTCCCATGCCTTCAAGACCGTGCGGAAGAAGTAAAACTAATCCTTGTTGTTGAGCCCATTTTGTTTCACCCGCAGCAAGAAACTGGTCAATAATAACTTGTGCTCCGTTTACAAAGTCTCCAAATTGTCCCTCCCAAAGAGTCAAACAATTAGGGTGTGTGATGGTGTATCCGTATTCAAATCCTAGTGCCCCTTCTTCTGAAAGAAGACTATTGATAAATTCGATTTTTACATTGGGATTTATAGTCTCAAGTGCTGTGTATTTAGATCCGTTCTCTGCATCAACAAGTGTCGCATGTCTGTGTGAAAAAGTTCCTCGTTGAACATCTTCACCTGCCAATCGGATACTATACCCTTCAGAAGCTAACGACGCATATGCTAGGAGCTCTGCCATACCCCAGTCCACAGGTTCTTGCCCTTTTGCCATTGCTTGTCTGGCTTGCACGATAATTCGAGCTAATTTTGTATTTACATGAAAGTCTTGCTCTATAAGTGTTATTTTATGCGCGAGATCTTTAAGAATTTCAATAGAAATTTTTGTATTTATTGGTTGCAACATGTCATCAAGCGTTCCCCTGGAGAGTTCACCAGCTAGACGAAGAGGATGGAATTGCTTAATTTTTATTTTTTCTTGAACAACTTTATCATATACTTTATTCATTTCTGAACGATAATCTTTATGAATAGATTTTAATTCTTCAAGTTGGAATTTACCTGTACTAGATAAGTAGTTACCATAAGATTCATAGGGTGAGGGCATTTCTTTGATTTTTTTATACATTAATGGTTGGGTAAATGTTGGCTCATCAGCTTCATTATGTCCATAACGTCTGAAACAAACTAAGTCTATATAGATATCTTTTTTGAATTTAGCGCGATAGCGAGCGCATAAAGTCATGACGTTGTGCAGTAAATCTATTTCATCACAATGGATGTGTATGACAGGAGAACCTGTGACTTTTGCAACATCAGTGCAGTAGGTAGAGGAGCGGGAATCTACGGGGTCTGTTGTAAAACCAACTTGGTTATTGGCCACCACATGTACAGTACCACCTACGCGGTAACCTTCCAAATTCATCATTTGGGCGACTTCGAATACGATACCCTGTCCGGCTACTGCTGCGTCCCCATGGAAAACAATACTGACAACTTTTGAGGTTTCACCACTGTAATAAAGTTGCTGACGAGCTCTTGTTTCTCCCATCACAACGCTGTCTACATATTCTAAATGGCTTGGATTAAATGGCATAGAGACAGACATTTTATAGCCATTACGTGTAGTTTGAATGCTTTCATAACCGAAGTGATATTTAACGTCAGTGTCACCTAACAGTCCGTCGTGTGGTTTGCCTTCCCATTCTGCCAAAAGCAATTCTAGGGGCTTACCAATAACATTGACAAGAAAATTTAGTCGTCCTCGATGAGCAATGGCGACCGTACACTCTTGGGCTCCCAGTTTTGCGCACTCATCCATAAAAGAATTGCAGGCAGTGATTTGAGCGTCGGCTCCTTCGATACTAAAACGTTTTTTACCAACATACTTGGTAGCAATTGTTTTTTCTAGGGCATCTGTTTTTGCCAATTCCTGGTATATTTTTAGTTGAGTATCTTTATCAACAGGTAAAAAAATTGATTCATATTCTTGGTAAAGCCACTCTCGTTCTTCTTGTTTTTCAATGTGTGAAAATTCTGCAGACACAGTTCCAGAATATTTTTTACCCAGGGCTTCTATGAGCTCGTTTAGAGTCATTTCAGGCATGTTTGCAATCATTCCTGCTTTTGTTTTTTGAGCAAGTTCAAGAGATGTAAAGCGACCTTTTACAAACTCTGGATGATAATGAGCGTCTTTTTGAACAACAGAAAAAGGATTAACTTTTGCATTTAAATGACCAAACGCTCGCCAATCTACAACCAGTTGAGCACACCGCAATTCAAACTCAATTTGAGCACCGGAAAGAATATTTCCTTGAGTATTTTGGTTTTGCCCGATGATTTTTTTTTGTTGTGACAATGCATCTAGCAAGTGTAGATAGTGATCGCTTTGAGTGGATAAGCTGCTGGCAGTAGAAAAACCAACCTGGAATCCTGAGAAAAAAGCTTGCCACTCTAGTCCAACTGACTTCGGATTTTCTTGATATCTTTGAAAAATTTCGTCAACATATCCAGAATTTGTTTGGTAAATATCACTAAAAATATCTTGGCTCATAGAAGTGCAGCTCCCTGAAAAACAAACACAAAGATAAACTTTGAAGGCTTTGGCCTTCAAAGATGCTCAATTGCTTAACCCTTAGCAAATTTATTCGGGAATGAACAATTTTTCTTCGTCGGAATCGTAGATAAGTAGGTTGGCGTGTCGGCACCATTTGAGGAGAGTTTTAAACTGTAAATCATGATCTTCAAAGGGTAACATCAATGCCATTTGGTCAAGAACAATTTCAGCATCAAGGCCATCTTCTTTTTTAGCAAGAACTAAATTGTAAATTTCAGCAATAATTGGAACTTTTTTAACAGCATCTTGCATGATATCAGAGCGTTTATCAGGGTCATGTTCAAGTGCTAGGAGCTTTCCTGCTTCAGTTAAAATCACTTGAATACCAGGTGTATGAATAAAGCCAAGAGTTTCGGCCGCCGCAACAGCAGGCAAAACTTGGTCTACACTTTGTCCCATTTCTTCGCACAAATCATACAAATCAGTGTCTTCTGTTTCATTATTCAGGCGAGATACTAAACCTTCAACAAGTGTAAGGTTAGTGTTTATAAGCGGTTTTAGTCTTTTTTCTTTATGCTTACCACGGTGGCTAGGTTTATCTTCTTTATTATGTTCTACCATATGGTGAACTGAGTGGTGTTTGTGAGCAATTTGATGTGCGTGATGATCAAACTCTGTCTCGTCTGTCACTTTGCCAAGGTGCAATTCACCAAAGGATCGTTCAAGTTCTTCTTCAATATTTTTAAACTCGCTTGAATTTGGAACTCTGGGATGAGGTAAATTGATTTCAATTGTTTTAAAAATGGTTCCAGGATTTGAAGATAAGATAATTATACGATTGGCAAGTTGCAAGGCTTCTTCAAAGCGGTGGGTTACCAGAACGCTTGCACGTATTTTGCGATTTTGCTGCATCCAAATTCGAAGAAGTTCCGCTCTGAGTGATTCACTTGTCAGGGGATCTAGGGCGGAAAATGGTTCATCCATAAACATAATCATGGGGTCTGAAGCCATAGCTCTCGCAAAACTCACCCTTTGTCTCATGCCACCACTGAGTTCACGAGGGTAGGCGTCTTCGAAGCCCCAAAGACCTACCATTTGAATTACGTTATCAACGCGTTCATCTTTTTCTTTTTGCGGGATCTTATTTGGAATAGAAACAGCAATATTTTCTCTAATTGTCATCCACGGAAATAGAGCGAAATTTTGAAAGACAAATGCCGATTGTTGTCTGTTTTCAGCAGAAAGTGAAGCATAAGAAACTACGCCTCTATCAGGAGTAAGAAGACCAGCCATGCACCTTAGTAAAGTTGATTTTCCAGAAC
>JAIXXU010000260.1 GCA_027490595.1 Pseudomonadota bacterium | reverse complement strand
CAACAAAACCATCTTCTTGAGCCAAATTTGTTGTCTCAAATTGACTTCGTGCAAAACGGGCGAAAACTTCTTGTTCCAAATAAGTTTGAGGATGAGCTGATAAATTCAAAACCCATTCCACTAAACCCTTCTGAGATACCGCATGAACTAATGGGTGAAAAAGAATTAAGCATTTTTGTGCTCTGGTAAAAGCTGTGTAAAAAACTCGTTGTCTTTCTTGGTCTTCCTCATGACGAATTCTAAGCTGCGCAAAAAATGTTTGTTTTTTTTTCTCATCTAACGCCCAGTCTTCATATATAAAATCAGGATTGTTCTGCCTTTCAACCACTGACATCTGCTCTACGTCTTGAAAAAGCCATGTGAGATCAAGATATTCTCCTGAAAGATGAGAGATAAACTGCCCAACGTTTCGAGATTCTCCGCCAAATTTTGGCAAAAAACAAACGCAGGGCCACTGTAGACCCTTTGCTTTGTGCACAGTACGCACGTCAATACAATCACTAGCTATCAATTCTGAGATTTGGTTGTTTTTATCTTCAAAATTTTTTATTTGTTCCGGTAAATCAAGAAAATTTATTTTTTGATTACTTAGCCAAAAAGCAAAAGGATTCATTTTTTCAGAAAATTCATAAGATTGATGTCTGTTTTCATGAACAAAAGACCATCTTAATTTTTGCCAAGCAAGGAAAAAGTTTTCCCGAGCCAGACTCCTATATGGTTGAATACGGTTCTTAAAAGCATCTAGAAAAGGACTACCTTCTTGATGAGAAGATATTAAATCACATTTATCCATATGGAAAAATGGACTCGAAAATATCAAATAAAGATCTTTTTTATCTTCCTTTCCAAGTAAACAATGCGCCAGTGCCTTTGCAACTTTAGTTGGGTAGGCATCAATCTCTTGTAACTTTTGAGCATGAAATCCTAACACAGGAATATCATTTTGAAATAAAAGCTCTTTGATTTTTTCAACATGAGAATTTTTCTCACATAAAATAACAATTTCACTCCAAGACATTTGATGTTCTAGTTTAAATTTTTTTAAGTAGTTAACCACTTGAGTAAAAATAAGATCATTAAATTTTAATTTTGATTTCTTTTCTTTTACAGAAACCAAACCACAACTCACAAGGTGAAGAATAGGTTCTAAAGTTGTGCCTGTTTCATCAGACAAGCCGGAGCGAAGAGGATTGTGAGGCACATGTTTTTTTTGAGCTTCTCGATAAAAAAAAGACTGCTGATATTCATTTATATATTTTGGATTTTGCCATGAAAAATTAATCTCTGAAAGCGTGTTCACCTTTTCTAGCAAAGAAGCTGGTGCACGAAAACATTCATTTAAAACGATATGAAGCCATTTGGGATCAGCAACCAGAGACTGAAAAACATCAACGCTTGCACCACGAAATCCATAAATACTTTGTTTAGGATCGCCAACAACAACCATGCGAGCTTCTTGTTTTTGAGCTATTTCATACAAGATACGGTGCTGAATTTCATTAGTGTCCTGATATTCATCTATAATTAATTCTTTTAAAGAGAAAGAAAATTTATGTGGCATATTTTCAAGTAAAAAGACTGTCTTGTCAGCATATGTAAAAAAACCCTTGTTAATTCTCTTATAAAATTGTTCGCGACTAAAATCATGAAGTTTTTGAACTAAATATGCTGTTGCAGGATGAATAGAGCGCGAGACTAAGCGAATAAAATTTAAACTCTTAGATAAAAAAAAGTCTTGACACAAAAGTTGCAAAATAAAGTCAATTGTTCCCTTTTGAAAAGAAAAAAAATCACTGGATTTTTTTAAACCTCCAGCAAGAATAAAGTCTATAACATACCCTAATCTCTCGCTCTCTATTGAACTATTTTGCAAAAATATATTAAAATCTTCTTGCATTTTTTTCATAACATCATTTTGAGATACAAGAGAAATGCGAGGAGGAAATTTAAAGTTTTCAGCAAAATTATGATTCAACCACCAACCAGGAAATAAGTTTTCTACAAGACTATCAAAAAGACTATCGATGGTTGAAACAGGAATAAAATGACTATCAATAATATCAGAATTATCTAATCGATGCCTGAGTTCTTTTTGTGCATCATTGGTAAACGTGACTATCATTAGATCACAAGAAAAAATAGGCTCTGGCAAAGACTTTTGAGAGAGTAACCATTTGACTCTTTCTGTAAGGACTTTGGTTTTACCTGCGCCTGCCCCTGCCTCAATAATTAAATTTTTTCTGGGGCTGTTTGGTTCAGGATAAAACGTCACAGCTTGTTTTTGTTTTTCCGTTAATGAACTATCTAGACTATAATTTGTTGGGGCATAAAATGTCATATGCTTACTTCAAGGACTCTATGATTCGATTGGCTTCAATTTCATCAAAAATAATGAATTTATTTTGTTCACTATTAAACGAATAAACATGAGCCTTACCAATATCAAACCACCATCCATAAAGTTTTAATTCCCCCTTTTGACACTTTTCTTGAATAATGGGGTAAGACATCAAGTGATCGATTTGCTCAAGAACATTCAGCTGAGACAATCGGTTGTGAGGAGAAAAATACTCGCATTTAGGCTCATTGTTTAGTTTATCGAGGGCAGGCTTGGCATAGTGAAGCCACTCTTTTAAATTTGGAGATTTTTCGTAACAGTTACAATTGCAGCTAAATTTTTCCATCAAGCTAATCATGGCGCCACATTCAGAGTGACCGCAAACAATAATGCTTCTAACCTTTAAAACTAAAACAGCATATTCAATGGCAGCTGCAGCGGATTCACATCCTTGGGAAAGTCCATGTTCATGTGAACAAGGAGGGACCAAATTCCCAACATTTCTGACCACAAAAAGATCACCAGGATCAGTAGAAGCGAATAAGTTTGGAACCACACGGCTGTCAGAACAAGCGATGAACAACGCATCTGGAGATTGTCCCAAGGCAAGCTTGGCAAATGTTTCGATAAACTCAGGACGTACGTTTTTTTTTTTTTTTTTAATACCACGCACAAGCTTTTTCAAAAGAACTCCTAAGAATGAAACAATCTAAGTATTTTGAGAAACCCACATTGGACATATGCTGCGATGCAAACAAAACATGCACGTGTTTTCACCATCAAGAGGCAAAGGTGAAAATTGTCCTAAAGCTAAATTTCTTGCGAGCGGAGTGTAACACTTTTCAAGTTGCATGAATACACTGTTGCCTTTTTCTAGAACTGGATCAAACTTAAAACTGAGCTCATGCGGTTCTTGCATATGGATGTTCTTTAGATAATACATGGAATAACTTGAAATACGATGAAAATGCTTATCTTCGTATTCCTCAGAACCATTGCTAAAAACTTGATTGGACAAAGCTAGGGAATATAAGGCTCCTTGAACACTCAATTTTTGATTGGAATCCATTGGTAAAAATAAATTAAGTTTTTTATTATTTTTTGACGGTGAAGATAATTTATAATCTATGATTTCCAATCCATTTGAAGACAAATCTACACGGTCTAGTCTTCCGGCAAATGACACGCCTCCAAGGTTCAGGTGTAAAGGATACTCCCTAAAAACCCCCACCCTGATTTTATTTCCTTGATTAATTAATGCTTTTTCCATAGAAAGAAATTTCAAAAATGAGCGTTTTAAAATCTCTCTTTGTTTTGTTGCGAGGAATTTATCATAACGAAAGTTTTCGTCTGCCTTCCAAATTTCATCAATAGCATGAAAAATACTAGCATCAATTTTTGATTTCTTGTCTTTGCTTATAAAAGACAAACTACTGGCAAGTGTTGATGACCAACTTTGCTTATTTTCACTAAGAAAGAGCACTTCATCCGACAAAGCTTGAATTAAAGTTTCAAATATTGTGGTAGTTTCATTTATATAACCATCATTTCCAAAAATATGTAATAAATCAGTTAGGAAATTTTCGCATATTTTATGAATTATAATTCCACAAACCATATGAATTTTTTTATCCTGACTATTAGAATCATCGATATGAAGTAGATGTGAGAGAAAAAATTTTTGAGGGCAATGAACATAATCTTCGAATTGAGTAACAGAAATATATTTTTTTTCACTAAATAAAGTGTTTTCTTGCCAGTTAGGATGAATGAAAAACTCATTAGTTTTAGAAAAATTAATTTTTTCAATCTGATCTTTTTTTAGATTTAATTTAACTCTAGTCATCAATTCATCAGGCATCAAACTGATATCATCTAATTTATGAGCCCAAAATTCTAAGCCCTTTGATGATTTTTGAAAAACGTGAGTCCAATATTTTTGATAACAAATATCAAAAAAAGGCAAATCAACAT
>JAIXXU010000015.1 GCA_027490595.1 Pseudomonadota bacterium | reverse complement strand
GGGTTTGAGTTTAGGTTGTCCCTTTTTTCCTTCTAAAGAAGAAATTAGACCGGTTTCTTCGCCGCAGATGTAGGCGCCTGCACCGCAATAGATATCCATATCATGGGTAAAGTCGGAGCCAAGGATATTCTTACCAAGATATCCAGCATCGTATGCGTCTCGAATGGCTTGTTCACACCATTTGATTTCGTTGTAAAACTCTCCTCGAATATAAATATAACTTTTTGAGGCTCCAATTGCATAAGACGCAATTATTTTTCCTTCGATAAGAGAGTGCGGAGTGACCTCTGAAATATAATAATCTTTGTAAGTACCTGGTTCCCCTTCATCAAAGTTTGTGATGAGGTATTTTTGTCCAGGTGCTTTAGGCACAAAGCTCCATTTTAATCCTGTGGTGAAGCCTGCGCCTCCCCGCCCGCGCAAGCCTGAGGCTTTAACTTCGTTGATGATTTCATCGGGAGTGATTTTATTTTTTAATATTTTTTCTAGGGCTTGGTAGCCTCCATGTTCTTTGTAGACTTTTATAGAACGTGAATTGGGGAGACCTTCAACGTTAAGTAGTATCCGAGTGTCTTCAGGCTTCAAGCCTAAATATTCTTGAGACATGACTGGCATAATTGATTTCCTTAATGAGAAAGGGGCTATCTTGATTTTAAATCAGCCGCACATTTTCTGGCTGCAGCAGGGAGTTCTTTGGCTGCGTATTCCCTTAACAACTCAAGGGCTTTTTGGGGAGTCACGTTATTGTGTCTATCTTTATTAATAAGTGAACTTGGTGCGTAGCCGCACTGTCCAAGGCATTCTACAGCATGAATTTCAAAAGGAAGTGGACTTCCTTCTTTCTTTGCCTTTTCTACTTCTTCTTTTGCTGCTTTGAGGGTGTCGTTTGCGCCCATAAGCCAACAGGAAATGCTTTTGCATATTTCAAAGCGATAGGGTTTAGGTGGTTGTTGGCGGTACATTGTATAGAACGTTAGGACTTCCCGGACATCGATAGCATTCAGCTGGAATTCTTGATCAAGGGCTGTGATGTCTTCATCACTAATCCAATCTTTGTCGTCTTGGATTGCGTGTAAAATCGGTAAAATACTCGAGCGTCTTGTTTCATACCTTGTGAGAAACGATTCAATTTGTGCTTTTAGTTCGGGAGAAAAATGAGACATAATTAAGTTCCTATCTTTCAAGTTCGCCAGCAATAATGTTAATGCTTCCCAGAGCTGAAATAGCATCAGCAAGAAAGTTTCCTTTAACCATCTCAGGAAAACCACTCAAAATTGCAAAACATGGGGCCCTGCATTTTACGCGGTAGGGTGTTCCAGACCCATCGGAAATGAGATAAAATCCTAGTTCTCCATTGGCTGCTTCATGTCTGTGGTAAACTTCCCCTATGGGGACTTTCACTCCTTCGATGATAAGCATGAATTGGTTCATGAGTCCTTCAATGCTGTTGTACACATCTTTTTTAGAGGGCAACGCGATGTTTTTATTGGAGACGCTAATGGGGCCTCCCGGCATATTTGCCAAACACCATCTACAAATTTTAATGCTTTGCCAAACTTCTTCCATGCGGACCAAATAGCGGTCGTAGGTGTCTCCATGACTTCCAACCGGAATATCAAAGTCTACTTGGTTGTAAAACCAATAGGGTTCTTCTTTTCTAATATCGTATTCAACGCCAGCAGAGCGTAAGCATGGACCAGTAAACCCATACTGGAAAGCAATATCTTTCGTTGTAATGCCCACGCCTTTTGTTCGTTGGATAAAAATACGATTGTTAGAAACTAGTTCGTCTACTTCTCTTTGGCGTTGTTCTATTTTATCGAGAACTTGACCGCAATCTTCAATCCATCCTTCGGGAAGATCAAAGCCCATGCCTCCAATACGCATTAGTGATACAGTAAGTCTTGCGCCACAAAGCTTTTCAAAAAGAGAGTATATGAGCTCTCGCTCTTCAAATAAGTGGAAAAAAACAGTGATAGCTCCTAAGTCGACCAGGTTAGCGCCTATGCAAACATAGTGGTCCATAATGCGAGAAAGTTCGTCAATAAGCATGCGAACAACTTTTGTTCTGTCAGGGACTTGGACTCCAAGAAGTTTTTCTACGGTCTCGCAAAATGCATTGTTATTCATGGGAGCAGAGCAATAATTCAATCTGTCAGTGTAGGGGATGATTTGATTGTAGTTATGTGTTTCACACATTTTTTCAAAACAACGGTGCATGTATCCTATTTCTACATCAGTTTCTAAGATTCGTTCACCTCCGTCGATCACGGACATGAAACGCAAGACACCGTGTGTGGCTGGATGGGCAGGACCAATGTTGATCCACATGAGATCTTCGTCAGAATGTTTCTTCATGAGCCGCTCTCTATCGCGCTCAAATATGTTGTCGATAGGTTCGCCACACATAGGCTGATTGTAATTGGCTGGATAGTCTTTGCGAAGTGCATGACCTTTGAATTCATGATGTGTGAGTATGCGCCGCAAATCAGGGTGGCCTTCAAACACAATGCCGAAAAGATCGTAGGTTTCCCGTTCGTGCCAGTTTGCGCCTTTCCAAACATCTGCCAAGCTAGGGACGCTCTCGGTTTCAGTCGTTTGAACTTTCACGCGCAACCGTTTCTTGAGAGCTGGATTGAGAAGATGATAAACGACATCAAAACGTTCATTGCGTTCAGGCCAGTCTACGCCCGCAATGTCCATGAGAAATGCAAACCCGTATTTATCTCTGAGTAGTTTCATGACGGAAACTAAAATCATTTTTGGTAAAAAAAGCGTTTGCTCGTTTGTCATTTGGACACGTTCGTCTAGTTGAACAAAAGTGTCATGTGACAATTTTTTTACGTCTTCTAAAATATTTGCATAAAATGAGTCCATAGTGGATAAGTCCTTTTCTCAAACCAATTTCATGTAAACCGTATAATGCGGGATAGAGTTCTTCGCAAGGCTGGGGCAGTATGACACAGGTTTTTCGTATTCATAAATCTCATCCCGAAAAAAAAATAATAAGTGCGGCAAGCGAATGTTTGAAGTCAGGGGGCGTAGCGCTAGTTCCCACAGATACAGGTTACGCATTTGTTGCAGACGCCGTGCATGAGTTGGCAAAAAATAGATTACTAGCTTTAAGACAGAGTTTACCCCAAAACAAGCACTTTTCGTTGTTATGCAAAGACATGGCACAAGTCGCCCAGTTAGTACAGCTACCAACCTCTACATTTCGTGTTTTATCAAGATACTGGCCTGGTCCTTATACTTTCTTGCTAGAGGCTAAGAAAAAAACTGAGAAATTTATCAGTGAAGAGAAACGCCGTGTGGTTGGCGTCCGTATTTCCTCTCATGAAGTGATTAGGGCATTGTTAGAGGAATGTTCTGGGCCGATGTTAACAACAAGCATTACAGATGAAGAAGAGTTGATAAAAAATAATTATTTTCAGGAAGAAGACGATGTGCAAAATGCATGGTGGACAAAGGTAAACCAAATTCTAGAGAAATTCCCTAGTCATCACATTGGATGCGCCTTAGACTGCTTTGATCACACTCCCATGAGTGTTTCTTCTGTAGTTGACTTCACCTGTTCTCCTCCTAGACTTGTGCGCGACGGAGGTTGGCATTTAGACTTTCTTGAGACTGAGGAGTAAACTTGAAAATTCTTGTGATTCAATTGCGACAATTCGGTGATGTCTTGATGACCACACCTCTCGTAAGGCAGCTGAAAGGTCTTTATCCGCAATGTGAGATTCATGTTTTAAGTGAACACCTTGGAATTCAGGTGTACGAACATAATCCCTATGTTTCTAAAAGAATTGTTGTCAATAATAAGATTGGTTTTTTTAAGCTAATTAAGACTTATAAGAATATTTATAAAGAAAAATACGACATTGTTATTGATGCGTTTTCAAACCCTAAATCTGCGCAAATTTGTTTTTTTTCCAGAGCTGCGCTTCGTATTGGTTTTTCTTTTCCAGGGCGTTCTTATGCATACAATTTTAAGCCAGGTTTTCCTGCCTCAAACAATGAATATTCGGCAATTTCAAAGTTAAGACTGATTGAACACTTTGGTGCAAATTTGAACGATTTTCATATAG
>JAIXXU010000099.1 GCA_027490595.1 Pseudomonadota bacterium | reverse complement strand
TATCTTCTTGGACGCTTAGGAGATCGCATAAATGCTATTTTTAGTGGATGCGCTTTCAATCTAAGAAAAATATTAAACTTGCTACAAGAAAATAATTCGACCATCGCGTTGGTTAATTTTTGAATTTTTCAGGTGAGACTAATTAATATCAATTTCTTGTGCCCAAAATGGCAAATTATCTTTTTCTACTTTTATCTTATCAGTCTGATTTTCCTCCTTTAAAATTACTGAATCACAAGAATGCCTTTGCTCTAGATATTTTCTCACTGTTTTTCTAGACATCTTTAAACAGCAAGAAATCGTTCGTATAGAATGACCTTGTTGGAATATTATTTTTATTTGTTCAGCTTTTTCCAAACTGACTTTTCCTTTTCGCATCATAGGACACCCCTTAAGTCTTATAATGTTGCAAAAAAGACAAGCTGCTGCTGACCATTTTCTGGTCCCCATGACAGTTAAAAGGGTGGTCCCGTTAAGAGACCAATTGGTGGTCCCCTGATTGGCAAACGGTATGGGCCCGTTAGAGGCAATCAGTCAGAGATATTCTTTTCGAGAAAAATCACCAGAACAGCTCAAATAGTCGCTTTGAATATTAAAAATGTTTTTATTTTTGTTGTATATTATTTTTATGGGTAAAGGAAAATTTCCAAAATTTTGATTAAAAACCATTGAGTTGTCTGTCAACAGGGAAAAAACAAAAGTCCCAAGGTAGTTACTACCTATTTCATAACTGTTTTGAAGAGATATTTTGTAAAATTCATCAGATTGTTTCAATATTGTAAGTGAACAGTTTTGTTTAGATTTATTTGTCCAGGTTCCCAATATGGGATCGATAATAAGGGCCTCTGGAAGATAAAAAGTAAACGATGAGCTGTGATTATTTTGAGCCCCATAAATTACCGTTACTGATTTTTCAGCATTATGTTTTGACAACGTAACGGTAAAAAAATTGTTAAGCATTAAGCAATCGAGCCTATCGTTCGCTGTCTCATTACAATAAAATGTGTCTTTAGAGTCTGAAGTTGATAACGATATTTTTTTATTATAGTCAGGTAAGTCACCCTGAGTAATAATCAATGAGTGAGACTTATCTCCGTCTGGAAAATAATAAGTATTTTCCCAAGGAAAGAATGAACTACTTTGTGATGAAGGTTTTCCAGTAGTATTCATAGAGCATGAAGATAAGAGGGTACAAATTACCAGGGTAATAAAAGTATATATTTTTTTCATAAAATTCTTCCTAGATGAGGAGTTAACTTAATTTGGAGAAAGCCATTGCTGTAAATAGTTATTCTCCTCTTTAGTAATGAGTTTGAGATGAACCGCCATCTCAAACAATGCTGGTGAAAGAAGAAGAAAAAAATATTTTAAGTTTTTTTCAAGAAAAATAGATTTTGTTTGAAACATATTGTTCGAAGAAATACTAAAGCAGCACAACACTGGAATGTTTGAATGGTGTATAATATCCGATGCTTTCATTAAACTTCCACCAGTTGTCACCATGTCATCGACAACAACAACCCAACAATGTGACGGGATATTTCCTTCGATTAGCGATGAAGTGCCATGTTCTTTTGCTTTAGATCTTACGTAAACAAATCCGCATCCAAAATATTCAGAAAGAGCATAGGCTGGAGCTATTCCTGCTGTGGCAGTACCAGCAAAAACTATTTGCTCGGGTGGTATATTTAGTTCATTAAATTTCTCAGAGAGATACACACCACAGTGTTCGATGATTTTATGTCTTAATTCAGGATGGCTAAAAATTTTTCTGTGATCAATATAAATGGGAGAAGTTTTTCCGCTTGACAATTTGAACGGGTTTTTAATATTTATTTCTATAATTTTGTGTTCAAAAAATTTTCGTGTAATTTTTTCAAGGTCAGTCTGTTGCATAAGGAGTCCTTTATTTTTATTTTTGTTCAAATGGTACCCGGTAAAATTCTGCAATTTTTTGAGGTAAAGAGAGGTCCCACATCATGCCTGTGGCACATTGCACAATGTCAGCGCCAGCGTTAATGTACATTTCTACGTGCTGTGGAGATTGAACTCCTCCAACACCAATAAGACCAAGCCGTTCTTTTTTTATACTAAGTTTTTCACGTACAGAAGATAAAAGCGAAGTCATTTTTAATCCTTGTTGCAAAATTAAAGAGCCACAAACTCCGCCTGACTGGGATCCGCTTCCTAGAATAATTTTACCATTTTGATCAAGAATTTGAGCGCTGACGGTATTGATAGCGCTAATGGCATCAAGATACGGGAAGCATTTTTCTACAAATTCAAAACATTCTTGTGGTGATAATACACCAATTTTAGCAATGAGCTTTACAGGAGAATTACCGAAGGTTTTTTTTATAGTTTGAAGAATAGCGGCACAATGAGTACTATTTTTATATATAGGTGTGTTTTTTTCATTAGGACAACTTAAATTAACTTCAGCTAAAATACTTCCTTGCTGGGTGAGTGTATTGTTTACCAGTCGTGCTATATTTTCAACATCATCAAGCAATGAAGACTGTTCGTCAGCGTAAGGCAAAGTGCCTTGGAAACTCAGCGTGACATGCTTTCCTTCGTTATTTTGTATCCTCATGAAGTCGGAGGCCCATTTTTCGGGAGATTGACTTGGTACGCCAAAAGAATTTGAAATAGAAAGATCCTTCAACGCGTAATCTTCAGGTTTGAAAAATCCAGCGGTTACATGGTTAGTGCTATCAGCGTATATGGATTTCTCATGAAAATTTAGTTTCAGTACATTTGGCCATGGGTGGCATGTATATTTCCGAGAACGAACAGTTTTGTAAGTTGGCATACAAAAACCAGCATCAAGAGCAATTTGCAAAAAGTTTGAGTTTAGCAAAGGTCCTGCAGCAACGCCTAGGGGAAGGTGAAGTGGAATTCCTAAAAATGAATATCGGCAAGGTGCTGTAAATTTTATTTTTGGGAAACGTTGATCAGGCAGCAGGTGAGCAAAAGGACCCTGGTTATAATTTTCGTCATAACTTAAATTAGCATCATACATACTCAAGCCAATCCTAGTACTTTTAAGCCGTTATTTGTTGCTACGTTCACTAACTCATCAATATTATAGTAGTGATTTGCTTCTAGAAGCACACGCAGTTCTGTCAGCATATGTCCATCTGCGAAGGGTTTATAAATATCGCAAATATTGTCTGAACCGATAGCAACACAGATATTATTCTCAAGAAGTTCATCAAGAGGGGTAATCGCATTGTGTGTGGGAGAGAGAGTTTCAGAACGTTTGCTATCAATCCAAGCTGTTGGGCAAGCAACAAAGCTTAATCCTGCATCTTGACACATTTTATAAATACTTTTTCTTTTATTCAAGGGATGAGCTGCAATAGATATTCCATGAATAGCTGTTACTTTGCCTTCGAGTCCCCACTGCATTGTTTTTGTAGCAAGTAGCTCGGTTTCGTTTTCTAATGCGGAGTTTAGTTGATCGACGTGAACATGAACGCGTTTATTTGATTCCTTTGCTGCTTTAAATAGAATGTCTAAATGCTTGTCTTCATTTCCTTTGTCGGTGCCAGGAAGGCCTCCAATAATATCTACATACTCCAGTGATTTTTCAAACCAGTTTCGGGCAATGGGGTCAAGTACGCCTTTGAGTGTTTGGCAGGCAATCAGAAAATTAATTTTTAAATGATTTTTAGCATAGTTTTTTGCTTTAACGGCGGCCTCGAGTGCCCTGTCTTCGGCAACAGGATCGCAATCAATAAAAGAAAGACAAGCTTGGACACCTTGCTCAGATTGGCTCTCTAAAGCCGCTGCAATATGCTGATAATAAATTTCCACGGACGCATGAGATTTGAACTTATCGACAAGTTGCCACTTTTCAAAAAGATGACTGTTAACTCCGGATGGTTGAATGAATTCCTCCGGTGTAACTGAATATGCTCTATCAAAGTGAGCGTGGGCATTCACAAACCCACCATTTTTATGAATTTTGGCTATGAGTTGTTGAAGTGGATTCCACATAATCGGCACCCTTAAATTAATGCTGTTTTTTTTCTATTTTTTGTGATTTTGGTTTGTGATGACTTTCTAACTTGTTCACAAAAGCGCTCAATACATCAAAATCTGTAACTAAATGCACACCATTTTTTACACTATAATTCCTGATTTCTTTGCCATCAATTTCCTCGGAAATTCCATGGGAAGGAGATGCTACGTTCACTACGAAATCGAATCTATTTTGCATAAGGAGATCAATAAGGTTAGGTTTGTGATCGCGAGCGTTTGCTTTGTGAACTAGGATAGACTTAATTTGATGTTTGGAAAGAAACTTATGCGTGCCCTCTGTTGCGAAAAGTAGAAAGCCTAGTTTTTCTAGTTTACTAACGGGCTCAAGGAATTTTTCTTTATTTGTATCTCCCCCAACAGAAATGAGAGCATATTTTTCGGTTTCTCGAGAAAGTCGCATTTGCATGGTATATATTTCTGTGAACCCTGCAGAAGCATTTTGATTAAAAGCATTACTCTTCATGAATGTAGCGAGTTTTTCATCAAAAATACTGTTAGGTGTTTCGATAGCTACGATTTCAACTTTCCCTTTAAATAATTTAACTGTAACTGTACCTGTGACTTTTTCATTTATTTTATCAATAAAAGCATTCAAATCTTCCATTAAGGGTTCGTGCCAAAGAGCGCCATAGCAAAGGTACCCCCATTTTTGATCTACTTGTGATTTAAACTCAGTTTCTTGCTTCGTACAAACAAATTTTTCTAAGGTTTCATGAGCTCTAATAAGCGTATGTGCAGCTGGTGCTTCATAAATCCCCCGAACTTTCAAACCGACAACGCGATCTTCCAAATGGTGAGTGACACCCACTCCATGTTTTGCTCCCATTTGATTCAACGATAAGATAAGCGACGGTAGGTCGAAGTCTTGTCCATTTATTTGGAAAGGAATTCCTTTTAAAAATCCAATTTTTATTATTTCAGGCGTATGAGGGGTGTTTTCTACAATTTTGCATACTTGCAATATCGCTTCAAGATTAGGGACAAGAGCAGGGTTTTCAATTTCCCCGCCTTCAGCAGAAACACCCCACATATTATCATCATAACTGTAGGGACAATCTTTTGTTTGCTTGACAGGAATTTGATGTTTTGAAGCATATTCAAGTTCTTCCTCTCGCCCCATTCCCCATTCTCTTACAGGGGCAATAATTTTCATTTCAGGAGCGAGTGTAAGAACGCTACCTTCGATTCTCACCTGATCGTTGCCTTTTCCGGTGCAGCCGTGAGCAATACAGTCACAGTTTTCTTCGCGAGCAATGTTCACGGCAATTTTGGCGAGAAGAGGTCTTCCAAGTGGTGTCGCCAGATGATAATCGCCTTGATAGCGAGCGTTAGCTTTAATTCCTTTCGCCAGATAATTGTAGGCGAATTCTTTCTTTGCATCGATTACGTATGCTTTGGTAGCTCCTAATTTTAGTGCTTTCTCTTTGATGGCTTCAAGATCATCGGCTTGCTGACCTATGTCAACGGTTAAAGCAATAACTTCTGCGTGGTAAAATTCTTGGATCCATTTCAGCATAACAGAAGTGTCAAGTCCGCCTGAATAAAGGAGAACCACTTTCCTAATTTCTCCTTGACGTCCTTCGTATGATGCAACTTTAATGTAGTCTGACATGTCATTTACCCCAAAAAAAAAGCCCCGCAGTGCGGAGCATTTGTAAACAAAAAAATGTATTTTTA
>JAIXXU010000125.1 GCA_027490595.1 Pseudomonadota bacterium | reverse complement strand
ATCTGGAGCTGTTAAAGCAAACGTTTGAAAAGAATTATTGCTACTGAGTGTCAGCATTGATTTGCGAGTTTCTTCCATATCATTTTGTAAATTCGGATTTCTTTCCTTGGAAAAACTTATATCTTTTTCAATTAAATAAATAACAGATGCTAAATTACATTGAAATCCAGGTTTAAAAAAACATGCTCCAGCTTGAAGAGAAAAAAAAGCGTTTACATCCGATTTAGTGTAAAAAGAGTCAACTTGAATAGGAAATCCGATTAACAATTTAGGAATTCCCAATCCAATATATTTGTAGACATCTTGAAAAAGTTGGACTTCACCTGGCATAATAATTCCACAATAATCTAAGCCATTTGGAGGAACTGGGCATACCTGATAACCAAATAAGTTTTTATTCTTTTCTATATAATTTGCAAAATGAATTGCATACGATTGCAAATCTTCAAGTGCTTGAGATTGCTCTTTTGAATTTGTAAATCCATTTTTTTTACTATTTTGAATATTATTGTATGATGTTTCTAAATATAATAATATTCCTAACGTATGATCCATAGAAAAGGGATTATTTTTATCTCCTTCAAAATTTTTTGTTTTTTTAAGGATAGGTGATCGAAATGGTTGACCATCTTTGTTTTCATCAGTACCTGCATCAGCATGCAATGAATTTCTAACGTTATTACAAAATTGCGTCAGTCCTGTCCTACACATTGTGGCAGAGAATAAAACACTGTCACCAGTTGAATTTCTATCGTCAAGACCTATGACACTCTCGTTCTTTTCAAAATCTGACGAACTGCAATCAAAATGCATTTGATGTAAAGGCACCAGGGCATTCACGGTAGCACTAGAATTTATGGGATCTGGAACTTTAAATTTGCAGCTGTAAGAATTTTTTGAGAAAAAATCTATTTGTTTATCTATGACATCATTTAATTCGTCAGCTTTAATGTTACCGTTTAAAAAAATAAGTAGCAAAAATATAACCTTCTTCATGCTCTTACCTTTACTTTTTATCATTTTTAAACAAGGGTGCGGGCAACCAGACCTTTGTATTCGTGAAAATACTATCTGTAAAATCACCTTGATAAGAAAACTCAACAGTGTAATTTGTATTTGAATTAGCCAAGGGCTCAGTACAATCTTGAGTGGAAGCAATATTGGACTCAATTTTAATTTCTTGGGCACTAAGCAATACGCCATCCCTGTAAATTCTGTAATTTGATGGATTATTTGTAGGACTTATCCAGGACAAATCTGTGCAAGAATGTGGCGAAGAGGGAGAGTGATTGGCATATAACTTTCTGACTCCAACGTTTCCTAAAAAGGAAGTCCCATCGAAGTTAAAATTATGAATTGGAATACCAAGAAAACTCAAAATTGAGGGCGCAATATCTGTCTGGTTCGCAGCTCCATCAAGATTTTGGTACTGATATCCTTCATAATCAATGCTATATAATAGATTCTTTTTTAAATCGTCAACCATTTTTTGATTAGCCACAGGTTTAGAAAGTTCCTCATTTGGCTCTTTATTTAAAGCAATAAAGGCAAGCTTTTCGGGCAAACTATCACCCCCATGACCACCAAATGAATTGCGACCATGATCTGAGGTCACTATGATAAGCCAGTCCTCGCTTGAAAAAGTAGGCCTATTTTTTATAGCTTTAATTATATTTTCAGCATGACCAAGAGTTATTCGAGCAGCTTTTATAAAGTTTGGAGATATTGCAGGTTTTGTTAAAGAACAATCTGTATCCAGTTGCAATGCTTTATTTATTGGTGTGCACAAAATATCTTCCATGTACTGGTGACTCCAGTCATCGGCAAACGTAAAATAGGCGAATAAAAAACCCATATTCGGATCTTGAAGCTGAGTAATGGCATCTTTCTCAACTTGTTTGTCTTCAAGAGCGCAGTTTTTGTCTCCTAAGGTTCTACCGTATTTTGACTGCGAGTTTATTTCCGGGGGATTAGTATCTTCTTTGCAATCTTGTATGAAATCTGATTGCCAAGTGAGATTGATTAGTTCTTTTTTGTTGAGATCATGTAAGACGTTCCAGTCATAGACAAAGGCAGTGTGAAATGATTCTGAAGTTAAAGGAGAAATATAACTAAAAAGCGTGGGAACTAGAATTTCCTTATCTCTGGAATTGTCGAAAATGCCATGTTTCCAATACCAAGCCCCCGACAATATGGTAGACCAACCTGGCGCAGAAACAGTATCAACATGACTTAAAATTCCTGGGGTGCCGCCAGTATTTGACGGATACACTTTGAAATTCTGCGATAAATTTTGAAGGTTTTCAGAAACGTATTTATTATCTTCAGAATTACAACCTTTTAACCATTCCTTCAACAAATCATCATTGCCTAAAAGTAAACTTCTTTTATACCCCTCATTTGTCCAAGAGGACATACTGTCATTAGGGTTATTGTTGATGCATAGCGCCCTCATTAATTCCTGATATCCCACGCCATCAATACCAATTAGTGCTACTTTTTTTATTTTTTGGGCACCCCAAGCTTGACCAATAAGCATGCTTAAAAACAAAGGAATTAAGAACCTAAATTTCAACATGTCATACTCCATAACAATTTGTTACAACTCAAAATGTACATTCGGAGATTTTACATAAAAGTTAAGTTGATGAACTGATTTATGAAGGCATGAATGAAATTTACTCCCAAATTCAGACAATAGTTGAAAACTGATGAGCTTCTTATTCCTCCCCCTGGAAAATCGGACGTGGTTTATCTATGCTTTTTTTTGGAGAAGAGGGAGGTATGCTGGAAGCAAACAAGTCGAGAATAGAGTGTAAGAGATGCAGTGCAACTAGAAGTTCACAAGTAAAATAGTATGATTAGGCCTAAGAAAATAAAAAGTTCAGAATAAAAAGTTCAGAATAAAAAGATATGGAAAAAAAATCTCAAAAAGTGTTATTATTTTAGGAAAAGAGTTTAATTTCTAATGCATGAAAATAAGAAAAAAAATTTTAAAAATAAAAATAAAATTTAACTTACCTACGAAATCACTTTTTAATACCTTCCAGCAGACCATCCTTTTATAGTTAGTTCTTTTCCTGAAGTATATCCATGCCAATATTCAACATGAAGTGTATCTATATAATTAATTGGTTTAGGAACATTATAAAGAGTCAATTTGTAAATACATTTTCCTCCAAGAGCATTCAGCATAGAAATAATCTCATGTTGATTATTTTCATAGGCGATTTTTAGAGGTGTTTTTTTATCAATATAACTATCCTTAAGGCATTTTTATTCTTCATCATTATATATATAACTTGCTGTAAAATCTTATTTATATCTATTCCATTTTCAATTAGTGTTTTTACGGTTTCAATTTGTTTATTCATAATAGCTTTGGTTAAACATGTATGTTCATATATATTTTCATAAAAATATTGATTTATATCTACTCCTGATATAATAAAAAAAACAATTAGGTCGCTATCACCTGAACCAGAAGCTTTT
>JAIXXU010000030.1 GCA_027490595.1 Pseudomonadota bacterium | reverse complement strand
TGGCAAATGAAGCATCAGGTTGTCTCACCTGAGCAGCTTCCTAAAAACATGAAAATAACTTTTGAAGAATCCAGTGCCTTTAGTTTATTGAAAGATAAATTTCATGCTGGCATTAGTCCTTACTCCATTGCTTTGATGGATCTTTGTGAAAACGACGAGTCCTTAAGAAGACAGTTGATGCCCCACATTGACGAACTAAAAGATACAATCGGTGTGAGTGATCCTCTTCAAGAAGTGAATAATTCTCCTGTAAAAGAGCTCGTTCATGTTTATCCTCATAAGGTTGCATGGTGTGTGGCTCAACTTTGTCCTGTTTATTGCCGGTATTGTTTTCGTAAGCGTAGGGATGAAGAGGTTGGCCTTCACTTTAACAAAAGAATTATTGCTGCTGGCATTGAATATATAGCCTCTAATAAAAATATTCGCGATGTTTTAATCACAGGCGGAGATCCCTTTATTGCTCATGACAGTTCTATCGAGAATCTGCTGAGGTCTTTGCGTGAAATACCCCATGTGGATATTATTCGTTTTGGAACCAGAACACCTGTTGCATTACCATACAGAATCACGGAAAACTTAGCCAAAATACTGGAAAAGTACCATCCCATTTGGGTGAATACTCACTTTAATTCCGCTGCTGAATTAACTCCTGAAGCGGCACAAGCCATTGATACTCTTCTGAAGCATGGCGTTCCAGTGGGAAATCAATCGGTTTTGTTAAAGGGTGTGAATGATTCCTTTGAAGAAATGGCTTCTTTGATGCAAGGTTTGGTGCGAATGCGCGTGAGACCTTATTATATTTATCATCCACAAATTGTTGAGGGGACAGCGCATTTGCGAGTGCCAGTTGAAAAAGGTCTGGATATTATGCGTGCCATGCGCGGCAATCTGACAGGTTTTGCTATCCCTCAGTATGTTCTCGATACGCCTTCTGGCAAAGTTCCTCTCTCCCCTCAACATGTGATTGGTAGGCGTGGTGATTTTTTTGTTGTTACGCAACTTAATGGTTTGCCATGGGAAGAACCAAACCCATTAGAAAACTATGTTTCTTTAAATCCAGTCCCTGTTTTATAATTTTGGAGTTCCTTTTATGACAAAGATTTCTCTTCGTACTCCGATCAATGAACCATTTTTCAATCCACGAGATAATGACAAAGAGTGGCAGTGTATTTCAGATGCCTTAGCTCAAGTGCCAACTGGTTTAGATATACCGATGATTATTGATGGCAAGAAAGTGTTTTCTTCAAATAAATTAAATAACGTGAACCCTTCCAATGGAAAAATTATTGGGACACTTCAACAAGCCGATGCTAATCATGCACAAATGGCCATTGACGCGGCGTTAAAAGCAAAATCCTTGTGGGCATCACTCTCTCCCTATACCCGAATTCAAAAAATGCGCGATCTGGAGTCAGTTTTTTTAAAATGGCGCTATGAAATGTGCGCTATTTCTATGACTGAAAGCGGTTTTACGAGCCAAGAAACTTATTTAGAGTGGGCTGAGTTGATAGATTTCATTCGATTCAATAATTACTTTTATACTCAGCTTTTAGAGGAACAGCTTGGTGATGGTTGGGGCGAGACAAATCAGCTCGTGATGAGACCTTTAAAAGGTTTTACCTGTGCTGTGAGTCCCTTCAATTTCCCGCAGGCGATTGGTTATAATCTGCCCCTTGCTATGGCCTTAACTGGGAATACCGTAGTTTGGAAGCCTTCTGAAGATTGTACATTAAGTGCTTATCTTTTGATGTTGGCTCTTGATGAAGTAGGATTTCCTCCTGGTGTAATTAACATGATTTCTGGTATTGGCCATTCTTCTTTGCCTACAATTCTTACCCATCCTGAATTGAGTGCTCTGAATTTTACCGGAAGTTTCTCAACGGCGAGAGCATTTGGTAACTATATTTACGGAGCTGAGTTTCCCCGTTCGAATTTTCCTCGTTACGTTGTAGAAACTGGTGGCAAGGACTTTCTTGTTGCGGACAAAAGCATTTGTGTAAAAGAAACAGCTACACATATTATACAAGGTGCTTTTGGACGAACTGGTCAAAAGTGTTCGGCAAATAGTGTTTTATTGCCAGATGCAGAAATTTGGGATGAGTTAAAACAACAGCTTGTCATGCAAACACAATCCTTAGTTACAACCGATGTAACAGAGCGAAAGGCTGATTTGGGTCCTGTCATCAGCGAGCGTCAGTTTGATAAAATTAAGAGTTATCTTGACCTAGCTAAGGGCTGCTCACATTGCAAGATTTTGATTGGTGGTCAAGCTGATAAATCCAAAGGGTTTTACGTAGAACCGACTATCATTGAAGTTGATGTTGATGATCACGTTCTTCTAAAGGAAGAGATTTTTGGTCCAGTTTTAGCTGTGCGTGCTGTGAAAAATATTGAACATGCAATTAAAATTATAGAGCTTCACAATTATCGTTTGACAGGAAGTGTTGTGAGCCAAGATGAATACTATATTGAAAATGCAGTTAAATTACTTAGTCCCTATGCAGGTAACTTCAGTATTAATCGCAAAACAACAGGTGCTGTTGTACACATGCAACCTTTTGGAGGTGACGGTGCTAGTGGGACAAACTCTAAAGCTGGTGGTCAGTGGTACTTGTTAAATTTTATTTCTCAAGGGACTGTAATTCGTCGTCATGCCCGCACACATACACCATCTCTAGGAGAGAAATTACGCTCTTAGAGATACAAATTGGCTTAAACTTATTTTTGTTAGGGTAAAATAAGTTCACCGATAAAGGGAAGATTTCTGCATTGTCCATCTAGATCTAGTCCATAACCGACTACAAAATTTTTACCAATATTGAATCCTACATAGTCAACATGAATTTTACAGGAGTGGGATTCTGGTTTGTTGAGTAGAGTACAAATACGAATAGAGTTCACTTTGTGTTTTGAAAGTTCACGAAGTAAAAAGTCCATGGATTTTCCGGTATCAATGATGTCTTCGATAATGAGCACGTTTTTACTGGATAAGTCTGTATTCAAGGGAGAGACAAATTTTATTTCCCCTGATTGTGTTCCTTCGTAGCTCTTGAGCCTGGTTGTTTCAATTTCTGTAGGCATTTCTAATTTACGGACAAGATCTGCTGCAAAGATAAAAGAGCCATTCAAAACAATAAGTACGACCAGTGGATTTTGTGTGCCGAAGTCTTCATTGATTTGTTTCGCCAGAGAACCAATTCGTGTTTTGATTTGCTCTTCGCTGAAAAGAGTATGAACGGCAATGGACTTATTATTGTGAGTGATGAACATGTTGACTTAAACTCCAAGCTCCATGACCGTTGGCATGAGAATATCTGAAATTGTTGATGCGAACTGCCGTCCCATTTCCATGACTTCTTCATGAGATAAGTGTGCACTGTTTAAGCCTGCGGCATAGTTTGTTAAACAGCTAAGACCTGCCACTTTAGCGCCCATTTGTCTTGCTGCTATAGCTTCAAGAACTGTACTCATGCCAACCGCTTGAGCTCCAAGAGTTTGCATCATACGTATTTCTGCAGGTGTTTCGTATTGAGGTCCTAAAACACCGTAATAAACACCATCGTAGAGTTCTTCTTCACGAACAGAGGCTGTGGCTCTGAACTGAACCTGCCAAGATAAACTGTAGCATGCTGAGAGGTCGACGAATTTTTTTCCAAAATCCCGTCCAAAATCTCCTGCTAGAGGGCTTAAACCTGTTGCATTAATATGATCAGTAAGAAGCATAAGTTGGCCTAATTTCCAGTTTGAGTTTAGGCATCCTGCGGCATTTGTTAGGACAACTCCCTTTACACCCCACTGAATGAGTGCTCGAATATTGTGAACGACTTCAGCAGCGTTGTGGCCTTCGTAGGCATGATTTCTGCCATACAAAAACGCTAGGTGTCTGCTCTTCATCTTTCCATGAATGTTTTTGCATTTTACTTCACCAACCTTTAGTTGGCCTTGGTGACCAGCAACTTGAGGTGC
>JAIXXU010000203.1 GCA_027490595.1 Pseudomonadota bacterium | reverse complement strand
TAATGGCAGCCAGTGATACAACAGAGAATGCTTCATTTATTTCAAAAAAATCAATATCCGACAATGACAATTCAGCTTTTTTTAAAACTTTTTCTATTGCAAAACCTGGAGCTGTCGTAAACCAAAATGGCTCTTGGGCAACAACACTTGTTGCAACCACTCGTGCTAAAGGGCTAGAGGAACTTTTACTGACAAAACTTGAGGACGCGAGAAGAACAGCGGCTGCTCCATCATTAATTTTTGAGGCATTCCCAGCAGTGATGGTGCCTTCTTTATCAAATGCTGGCTTTAGCAAGTCCATTTTATTGATATCAACTGCAAATGGTTCTTCATCTTGTTGAACCATTATTTTTTCTTTTCCTGCAAGCACAGGACAAATTTCGTTCGCAAAAAAACCATTTTTTATCGCTTTTTGAGCAAGTTCATAGCTTGTTTTAGCATACTCGTCTTGTTCTTTTCGGGTGATCTCGTATTTCTTGGCACAAGCTTCTGCACAATTTCCCATATGTATATTGTTATAGGGATCCCACAAACCATCGTAAATCATGGAATCAATGAGTTGTTTGTGGCCCATTCGAAAACCATCCCGAGCTTGAGGAGCCATATAAGGAGCAAGACTCATGTTTTCCTGACCGCCAGCAGCTACCACGTGGGATTCCCCACTTTGAATGGCTCTTACACCCAAGGAAACAGATTGAAGACCGCTTCCACATACCTTTCCCACAGTTGTGGCAGGAACACTTGAGGGGAATCCTGCATAAAGCCAGGCTTGCCTGGCCGGTGCCTGACCTACGCCTGCTGTTAAAACCTGCCCCATGAACACTTCATCACAGTTTTCAGGCTCAACAGACGCACTTTGAAAAATTGATTGCAATACAGTGGCACCAAGCTTTGGTGCTGGAATATCTCTCAAGACACCTTGAAAACGACCAATAGGAGTGCGCTTTGCAGCAAGAATAAAAACATGGTTAGGTTTGTGAATCATAAATCATTCCTTTGTGGCCTAGTCGAAAAATGATTTCAAACTCGTATGGAGATAGAGGTTGAATAGAAAGTCGTTGACCTTTCCTTAGTAAAAGCATTTGTGAAATTTCGGGAACTAACTTCATATCTGATAACGTTACAAAATTTGGAAATTTTACTGGTTTTCCTACTGTCACACCAAACCAAATTGGCTTCTCTTTTGACGATTTTGAATCAAAATACGAGGAAGAGCTATCATATGCTGTGGGATCGGGCATGGCTGGCTTTATAATTTCGCAAGAACCGGCAATTCCTAAAGGCATGGCATTGGAATGATAAAAAAGTACTTTGTGACCAACTTTCATTTCATTTGTCATGAAATTTCTGGCTTGGTAATTGCGTACTCCGTCCCAAAACTCCTCACCTTTTTGAACAAGCATGTCGAAAGAAAATACATCAGGCTCGCTTTTCATCAACCAAAATGATGCAGGAAGATAGTCTTGAGCAGACTTCATTAAACCCTCAAATAAAAAGAAGACAAATGTTTACACAAGGTAAAATATAATACGAGCTTATTTTAATTCTTCTAGAGGACGCAAATCTACTGTTTGGGAAACAATAGAACGCAACATATGAGAAACTTCACTTGTCAACGTTTGTGAAAAAATCTTTGTTATTGGATCAATAGACTCATAGAAAAATAACTCTGTATCATTTGGCGCTTTAGATAAACGAAGAACCTCACGAAAAGCAAAATCTTGAGAACCAAGACTATCAATCATGTTTAACTTAAGAGCATCAGAACCAAGTATGACACGACCATCTGACAATAATTTTAAAGTTTCTGGAGACAAATGACGGGCAGTCGCAATGTCATATTGAAATTGTTCTCTAGTTTTCTCAAGAAGAGTTGATAAATATTTCTTGTCTATTTGAGTCATGGGCCGCATGGGAGAGCCAGCATCTTTTAGCTCGCCTGTTTTTAACGTAACAGGATTCAACTTCAAAAACTTAATCAGCTTATCTGCTTCAAAACCATGCATAATTACACCAATACTTCCTAGCAAGCTTCCTCTATTGGCAATAATTTGTGTTGCATTTGCACTTGAATAATAAGCGCCACTAGCTGCCATTTCTCGAACATAAACAACCACTGGCTTTGTTTTTTTTGTAAAACCAATTTGATCATAAATTTCTTGGCTTGGCACAACACTGCCACCTGGACTGGAAACTTCTAAGAGAATTCCTTTGGCATTTTTATCGCTTTGAGCTGTTTCTAGTTTTTCAATGATTTCATCTGCTACTTGCTCGTTGATCTCGCCTTCAAGACGAATACCAGCAATGTAAGGCGCAGAAGAGTGAGGCACAGAAAAATTTGAACTTACAAGTGAACTAGCATGATGATTTGAATGAGAAGAGGCATCTTTGAAGAGAGAAGTCACAGAAGAAAATACAAAAACAACAAGAAACACGGCTATAAGTAGAAATAATAAAGCCATGCCTCCAATGGTAGAAAGGATAATCCAGATGGGTCTTACAAAAGAAGACCCTGAAGCTTTGCGGGCATCATTCTGCTCCATAAAGATTAGTTATCCTTATTCATTGCGCGAGCAAATGCCTCAGCAAGACTATTTTGTGGAAGTTCAACT
>JAIXXU010000145.1 GCA_027490595.1 Pseudomonadota bacterium | reverse complement strand
AAGTGATTCTTCAGACATAACGTAAGATTCCTCTTTAGATACGAGTATGAACCTAACATCATAGTGATAATGCTGAGGATCTTCTTTATATTTTGGAATGATATGTCGATCTAAGTCAAAGGGCAAAAGGGAGAAAATTGTACCCAGGGAGCTTTCAATCAACCGATTATTTGTAATGTCTACAAAATAAAATTCTGAAAGGCCTGACTCTTCTTGTGCTTCTTTGACAACCACATTTTGAATAAAGGGATCACCGTCTGCATGACCTCCAAGCTGCAACCACATTTTTAGTTTGGCATGGTATGTAAATAAAATTTTGTTGAGGTTTGGATTTATGACCAAACAAGAACCAGTAACATGGCCAATTTTGTTGCTTCTAAAAAAGCAGGCAGGATTTTCCTCAATAAAAGAAAGAAACAACGAAATTATGTTAAGTTGTTTTATCTCGCCAGTAGAATTAATATAGGCTTCATAATCTTTGATTATTTTATACAAATATTTTCTTTGGTCTGCGATTATCATATCAATACAACCTTTCCGAGGTAAGCAACAATGGAACATCTAAAGGATCTTTTCAAGCATCATTTAAATACATTAATCTCTCAGGGAGAAAAGGCCTTAGAAGCCTTACAATATACCTGTTTTGTTCTAGGTTCCGGTGAACCTTTCACCTATTTTGAAGATGATTCCCACGCAGTTTTCAAGTCTAATCCACATTTTGCTCATTGGTGTCCTGCCAAAGGACCACATCATTTCTTAAAATATTCACCTGGTCAAAAGCCACTCTTGGTTTATTATTCTCCCCATGATTTTTGGGACAGTCATGAAGAACTAGGGAATCCCTATTGGCAAGATTTTTTTGATATACGAATTGTTCATCAGATTGAAAAACTTTGGATTTCTTTAGGTGATTGCTCGGGTGGTGTTTTTATCGGCCAAGAAACAAAATATGCCAAGGCTTCTCAAAATATAAAAATTAATTGTGAGATATTTACAGCAAGATTGAATTGGTTTCGTCGCTATAAGTCTGAGTATGAAATTTATTGTCATCTAGAAGCAAATAAAATTGCTGCTTCAGGGCATAACGCTGCGAAAGAGATTTTTCTAGCAGGTGGTTCAGAATATGAAATTCACATGGGTTATTTGATGGCATTAGGACAACTAGATGAGAATTTACCTTATTCTGGCATTGTTGCACTGGATAAAAATGCGGCTATTCTTCACTATCGCTTAAAAAATCAAATGAAAAAAGGTAAGGTTTTGTTGATTGATTCTGGAGCATCTTACGCTAATTATCATTCTGATATTACAAGAACCTATAGTGTTCCGGGGGTTTCACCTGTATTTGACTCAATCTTGCACGAGATGAAATTAATGCAAAAAGCACTTTGTGATTCTGTGAAAGTAGGACAATCTTTTCCAGAATTACACGAAAAGTGTCTATTTGAGATTTGTAGAATTTTAGAAAAAAATTCCATTATAAAATCCTCAGACGACAAAGAAATAAGTCTTCAAATAGTCAAAAACTTTATGCCACATGGTTTAGGGCATATGCTGGGAGTTCAAGTCCATGACATTGGTGGAAAACAAATAGATAAAAATGGTGTATTTGGGCCCCTTCCCTCAAGTGCTTCGAAGAGCAAAACACTACGTTTTGTTGGTAATTTGGAAGAAAATATGCTTGTTACTATTGAGCCAGGTCTTTATTTTATTCCTATGTTACTTGATAAATTAAAGTCTGATTCAAAATTAAATTCATTCGTTAATTGGGAGTTGGTAAGTGAACTTGTGCCTTTGGGGGGAATTCGCATAGAAGATAATGTTTTAGTTACTAAAAATGCACCACGTAATTTAACTAGGGAGTACCTACCAAATTAGACAAATACATCAAGGCTTCAAGATAATTTTGAACTTGTTCTACAGTTTTTCCAAAACAATAAATGCCGTGTCTTTCTAGTCCAAATCCAACAAAAATATTTTTTTTATGGATGGTATTGATAATTTCAGGGGCAATTCTATCAGCGAGTAATTTAATGTCTTGGTTATTGGGAAATATAGGAAAGCTAAAGGATGATTCGTGTGTACTGTAACCAAATGCTTTGATTAATTCATGGTTTGAAAATAAAGCTTGCGTTGATTTAAATTCATCGAATTCTTTAGCATGAGTGTGAGCAACAAACTGGGCATCTGGAAATAATTTATAAATAAGAGCATGAAGCAATGTTTCATCACTAGGTTTTGAAGCCATAAAAAAATTAGGTTTTCCTTCAAGGTTTACATTGATAAAATCATCTGTTCTAAGATTTCTTTTGTGAAATCCGGAACGAGAAATCAAGAAGGTTTCTGTCGAAAAGCGCATACTAAAATTACTACTTGTTGCAGGAATTGCATTTCTTTTATCAAGATATCTTGCAAGATCACATAGTTTTTTTAGTTCTTGATTTTTCAAAATACTTAGATACTGAGGATTAATAAAGCAATGTTTTTTTTTCATTGATATAATTCTTTTTGAAAATTTTTAATGTTCGTTTCGATGTTTTTTTTATTCGCAAAGATACTTGTGCCTGCATTAAGAACAAATTTATTTCCAAAATCTTTCAGGGCTTGCTGGCAATGTTCTGGTTGAATCCCTGCGCTAGGTACAGGTGTAATTTCTTTGATAGGAAGTGACTTTTGACAATTCATTGCGATATCCAAAGATATTTTTTTAGGTGTTCCAATCTTCCCGTAGGGGCTAGGAAATAAGCTCATATCAGCACCTGCATAACGAATCATCTGAGCCAATGTTACTCTGGGATGGACTTTTTGATCTTGTCCTATCGTGAACGCCCCAACCAAAGCAGGGTGAGATAAAATGGGGACTGAACTTATCCTTCTTAGATTCTGTAGGATATCAATTCCATAAATCCATGTATTGACTATAAAAGCTTGAGCTCCTCTTTTTTCCAACTCCTTAGCTAGATCTAGATATTGTGGCCCTTCTATTGGAAGATTAATTGCATAAATAGTCTTATAATTATTCTTTTCTCTGATATTTCTTATAAGTTCAATGCGTTCAAAAAGGTCTTTGTGGCAGTTATCAAATCTAATTTCATCATCTTTCAAAAAATCGATTTCTGCTTTTGCAGCTTCTTCATACAAGTAAGCGATTTGATTTGGGGTCATTGCTACATTTGGTTTTAGAATACCCATTAGTAGGGGTTTTAAGCCATTTTTTTGAACTAAAATTGACAACTGATTAAAATCAAATTTTGGTCCAATTAAGTTTTCTTTGTCAAAACAACCGGGTTCTAGAGTTATGTCATAAAGAGATATTTCAGGATAAAAACTCATCTTGCCAAATGCTAAGGTTAGAAGCCATGAGAGTTTTCCATGCCATAGAATCATGGGAAAACCCAACGTTGCATAAAAAAAATCTTCACGCTCTTCTATGGAAATAACTTTGGCCACTTTGGATTTTAAGATTTCTTTGCTTACGAAAGATTCATCCCATGCACCTAAACTTTGACCGACAGCAATTTCTTCCACGATTTTTTCATCATAAATTTTTTTTGAAATTTGATAGGTTATCAATGCGTGTGCGGTAGTATTTTCATAAGCGAATAAATATGAGGGTAATTTCTTCAAGTTCAAGAGAAATTTTCTCCATTTTTTAGGAAAGAAGTCATATTAAATGAATTATGACTATCTGGATAAATGACCCCATATTCTGTAATAATTCCGGAAATTAGCTTGTGTGGTGTTACATCAAAAGATGGATTCCAACCATCAATTTCCATGGGTGCTAAAAGTTTTTCGTTAAGAGAAATCATCTCAATTTTTGGACGTTGTTCAATATGTATATCTTCGCCTTTTTGAGTCTTTAAATCAATTGATGTGGAAGGAGAAGCCACAAAAAAAGGGATTTTGTGAAAATTAGCAGCTACAGCAAGTTGATAGGTTCCGATTTTATTAGCTGTATCTCCATTGGCAGCAACCCTATCTGCTCCGACAATCACAGCGTCGATTCCAAATGTTTTCATGGCAAAACTAGCCATGGAGTCGGTAATTAAGGTTGCAGGTATTTTTTCGTGCACAAGTTCAAAAGCTGTTAGCCTTGAACCTTGATTGTACGGTCGTGTTTCTGTGGCAAAAACTTTTTCAAGACAATTCTCAGCATGTAGAGCTCTAATCACACCAAGTGCTGTGCCGTATCCTGCCGTTGCTAAACTACCGGTATTGCAATGGGTTAAAATTTTTATGTTTTTATTTTTAAAAGACTTTATTGCTTTTAAACCGTGAAAACCAATAGCTTTGTTTGTTTCTATGTCTTTAATAAATAAATTTTTTGCAAAGCTATAAAACGTTTCTTGGGTAGTTTTCAAAGAAGCATTTTCTTGCATACACCTATTTATAAGATGTTTTGCACTATCTGCCATATGAAATAGGTTAACAGCCGTTGGCCTACTTTGGCATAAATAATTTAGTTTAGATAAAATAAACTCAGCAAACTCTTTGGAGTTAGAAAACGACAGAGAATAGGCTTCACAAGACAAAGCTAGTGCTGCTGTTATTGCGATTGCTGGTGCGCCTCTAACTTTCATAAGCTTAATTGCATGAAAAGCTTTTTCGCTTGTGCTGCAATCTTCATACACTATTTCTGAGGGAAGAAGCAGTTGATTTAGAATTTTTAGAGTAAAATTTGAATAGCAAATTGCTTCTAAGGATTTCATTTGTTTTCACCAATATTTAGCAAATAAAAGTTTCAAGTTTTCTTTTGTTTCTGCAGGTATATTTTTTTCATTAGTCATGATGGAATACTGTGATGCTTGAAAAATTGAGTTTTCTGTTTCAGCTGGTAATTTTTGGCAGAAATCAAGCGCAATTCTTTTAGCTTTTTCCACGTTGTTTTTTACAATCTGCATAACCATTTCTACAGTAACGACGTCTTCCTCTTCTCGCCAGCTGTCGTAATCAGTCACAAAAGCAAGTGTTGCATAAGCCATTTCTGCTTCACGAGCTAAAATAGCTTCAGGCATAACGGTCATACCGATGATACCGCATCCCATATTTTTATACATCTGACTCTCTGCGCGAGTGCTGAAGCGAGGTCCATTGATACAAACCAAAGAGGTGTCTTT
>JAIXXU010000065.1 GCA_027490595.1 Pseudomonadota bacterium | reverse complement strand
ATTACAAGTGTTGGAACAGTAACAACAAAAATCATGTAAAAAGCACCGACAAGCGTTAAGCGAGTCATCACAGAATCGAGAGCTAAAGACGTCTCTGAACCAGGGCGAATACCAGGGATATAGGCATTTTGCTTTTTCAGGTTCTCAGCAATGTCATCAGGCTTAAAAATAATAGACGCGTAGAAAAACGAGAAAAAAAGACCAAGTAAAGCGAAAGACACGTTATAAAGCCAGTGGCCAGGAAGAAAATCAGAGACCAACTGAGAGCTAATGTTCTTTTTAAAACTAAAAAACGTAGCGGGAACCGCTAAAATTGTTGATGTAAAGATTGCTGCCATAATACCAGACATATTCACCTTAATAGGCAAGTGTGATGCCTGGGTAGACATAACTTTCTGGCCTACAATTCGCTTCGCGTGATGAATAGGCACCTTGCGGTAACTTTGTTCAATAAAAACAACTAAAAAAACAGCCAACAGGACAAAAATGAGAAGGCCAAAAAGGCCAAGAACTACACCACTATTTTCCCGAATCATATTGGCAAACTGACCCAGGGCAGGAGGAAGGTAAGCTACGATGCCAGCAAAAATAACAAGACTTATGCCATTACCGATACCTCGCTCAGTAATTTGTTCACCGATCCACATAACAAAAACACTACCTGCACACATGAGAACTGCTGACAACACACGAAAGAAAAGACCAGGCTCAATAACAATAGCACCACCAGACAACCCACGAGCAGCCTCTAACCCTGAAGCGAGAAGATAACCCTGGATAAATGCTAGAATAACCGTGAAACCACGAGTCATACGAGTTAGTTTTTGTCTGCCAACTCCACCTTCTTTTTGCAGTTGCTCAAATGCAGGAACAACAACAGAAAGAAGCTGAACTATAATACTTGATGATATGTAAGGCATGACTGCTAGACTAAGAACCGAAAAGTGGCTCAGGGCGCCACCGGAAAAGACATTAAAAATTTTTAGCAAGCCTGCATTTTGCTGATCAGCAAAAGAAGAAAGCTCCTTGGCGTCAACACCAGGGATAGGTATATGAACTCCCAACCTAAAAACTAGGAGCGCAATAACAGTGAAAAGAAACCTTTGTACAAGGACGTTTTGCGTCCACGAGGAGCTCTTTTGCATTAATTCGTTGGCTCCTGAACGGACACACCACATTTTTCAAGTTTTTCTTTTGTTGACTGAGACATGTGACAGTTTTTTACAGCTTTTAAGCTAGCTGGCACATCACCAACAGACAATAGCTTGAAACGGCCATTTGGAAAAATAGACATTCCATCAAGACTACCATCTACGACATAGGGTGCTAAATCACGAAGATTAAGTGCAAATGATTCGATTGCAGTAACATTATTGAAGCCACGCTTAGGAATTCGGCGATAAAGGGGGGTTTGACCGCCCTCAAAACCGGCTCTTATGCTTGAACCACTTCTTGCTGTTTGACCTTTTCCACCACGTCCAGAGGTCTTACCAAGACCACTACCCGGACCACGACCTAAGCGCTTTTTGGATTTGGCTGCCCCAGGATTTGGTGCTAAATGTTCTAGTTTCATAATATCCTCGCAGGTATTTGGAATAGGGACACAGATAATTAAACTGATTCAACTTTTACAAATTGAATCACCTTGTTAATTTGACCTAATATTGGGTTCACGTTTGGATGAATCCGGGATGAACCAAATTTCTTTAAGCCCAATGAGCGAAACGTACGACGAACTGTTTCACTGTGCCCTGCTAATCCAGAAATAAGAGTAACTTTAATATGAGTTGATGAGAGAGACTGTTGTTGTTTGCGTTGAGTCATAGTTAGCATTCCTTAATTATTGACGAGCCTTGCGGTACTCTTCTGTTGTAGAAAGCAAGCCTAGGCCTTTAAACACAGCTTTGATAACATTGTGAGGATTGCGGCTCCCTTGAACCTTAGCCATAAGATTTGGGATACCAGCCAATTCAGCAACTGCACGAACGGGTCCGCCAGCAACAATTCCCTTACCTTCGGCAGCTGGACTCAAAAGGAGCCTACTTGCGCCATATTTAGCGTTCACAACAAAAGGAATAGTATTCTTCTCAAGAGGTACACTAATCAATGATTTTTTTGCTTGAGCTACTGCTTTACGAACGGCTTCTGGTACTTCTGCAGCTTTGCCAAGACCAAAGCCTACCATGCCTTGTTTATCACCAACGACAACAAGAGCAGAGAAGCTCATGCGACGTCCACCTTTGACGGTTTTGGACACGCGAGCAACACTAACCACCCGGTCTTCAAAGCGATCTTTCTTTTGTTCATCTCTTTCTTTTGTGGGTTGCATTTTGAATTCCTTCAGAGTTTTAGAATGATAAGCCAGCTTCACGGGCCGCGTCAGCAAGAACTTGCACACGTCCATGGTAAGTAAATCCGTTACGGTCGAAAACAACAGCAGTTACGCCAGTTTTAAGAGCTCTTTTGGCTACTAACGAACCAACCTCTGAAGCAATTTTTTTGCCGGAAAGACCCAACTTTTTCATTTCGCCTTCGAAGGAACTCGCTGAAGCTAAGACTCTACCGCTGGTATCATCAATAACCTGCGCTTGAATATGGCTATTGCTTCTGTAAACACATAGCCTTGGTTTTGAAAGATTTTGGAGACGTTGCCTCCAAAATCTCATTTTACGAAATTTTCTAACTTTTCTTCTGTTTGTCATGCGATACATAAATTCTCCTTAATTCTGCTTGGCCACCGGGCCGTAATATACAGAATACAACCTGCTTTACTTCTTACCAGCTGATTTACCTACTTTAGTTTTGATAAACTCACCAGCATAACGAATGCCTTTGCCTTGATAAGGGTCTGCGGGACGAATGGCACGGATTTTGGCTGCCATCTGACCAACCAACTCCTTGTCAATGCCGTTCACACTTACAAAACCAGTTTTAGCATCCACTTCAAAAGCAATGCCTTCAGGCGGATCAATATTAACCGGATGTGAAAAACCAAGCGTAAGGTTCAATAGCTTACCAGTAAGACTAGCTCGGTAACCAGTACCCTGAATTTCTAGTGATGTTTTAAAACCCGAAGAAACTCCCTGAACCATGTTGTTTAGAAGGGTACGGTAAAGGCCCCAGTAGGCATTGCTACTCTCACCTTCTACTGGACTAACATCTAAATGCTTGTCATGAATAGCAAAAGAAATTCTGCCAAACATATCTTTTTTTAAGGTACCTTTAGGTCCTTTGACCACTACCAAAGTACCCTCTGTTTTTACTTCCACACCATTAGGAAGCTCGATATTCTTTTTCCCAAGTCTTGACATAAGACGGCTCCGTTCTACGATTCAGATTCAATTACCAAACATACGCCAGAACTTCACCGCCCACATTTTCTTGTTTGGCGGCTTTACTGGTGAGGATCCCCTTAGAAGTAGACAGAATGGCAAAGCCAAGACCGCCACGAATACGGGGAATTTTAGAAACATTTTTATACACACGACAGCCCGGACGAGATACGCGAACCAACCCACGAATAGCAGGGTGACCTAGCTCGTTATACTTGATGGCAATCTTAATTTTACCCTGACGTTCGTCTTTGATAAGACGAAAGCCGCGAATTAAACCCTCAGCCTCCAGGATTTTTGTAATTTCTATTTTTGTTCGACTTGCAGGAATAGTGGCATAACGAAGGCCAGCCATAGTTGCATTACGAATACGAGTTAAAAGATCGGCAATGGGATCAGTGACATTCATGTTGTTGTCCTCACCAGCTAGACTTGATCATGCCAGGAATAAAACCTTCCAGAGCATATTTGCGAAGGCAGATACGACAGACACCGAAGTCACGATAAAAAGCACGAGGCCTTCCGCATTGAGAACAGCGATTGTACTGACGTGTAGAAAATTTAGGTTTTTTATTGCTTTTATTGATAAGCGCTAATCGTGCCACACACTTCTCCTTGTTTAAGTTCTAAAGGGCATACCCATGAGAGAGAGGAGCTCGTGAGCTGCCTCATCGGTTGTCGCAGATGTGACAATTGTCACACTTAAGCCACGAGATTTATCAACCTTATCTGCCTCAATTTCTGGGAAAATAATTTGCTCACGAAGACCAATGGAATAATTACCACGACCATCGAAGCTATTTGGGGAAACACCCTTGAAATCACGAACACGGGGAAGTGCTACTGAAACAAGTTTGTCAAAGAATTCATACATTCTTTCGCGGCGCAAAGTTACAGACGCACCAATAGGCATGCCAGCACGCAACTTGAAGGTTGCAATAGACTTTTTAGCACGAGTAATTACTGCTTTTTGGCCAGTAATAATTTCTAGTTCTGTAGCTGCCGCTTCCAATGCCTTGATATTTTGAGTAGCTTCACTTTGGCAAGTATTGACAACGATTTTTACCAACTTAGGAAGTTCCATAACATTTTTAGAGCTATGACGCTTCTTAAGTTCGGGTAGAATTGAGTCGCTGAACTTTACCAAAACACGGGGCTTAACTCCCTGAGAATGTTCGCCACGGACAACAGTTGCGCCGTAGTCTGAACCTTTCTTACCGCCTGCTTTTTTTCCAGCAGCCTGTCCCTTGGCAGGACCTTTTTTTTCCGTTGCCATTATTTATAAAACCTCCGGAGCCAAACTGATAATTTTTCCGCAATTGCGCTCGCGCAATTCGCGTGCCACTGGACCAAAGATACGAGTGCCTACGGGTTCTTTTTCGTTTTTAACAATTTTAACCAATGCAGCTGCATTTTGGCCAAAAGCAATACGAGAACCATCGCGACGAGACATTTCTTTTCTTTGACGAACGATGATCGCTTTATGGACTTCGCCTTTTTTAACGCGACCATTTGGGATAGCATCACGCACAGAAACGACAACGAGGTCGCCAACACGAGCGTATCTACGGAACGAACCACCTAAAACGCGAATGACGTTTAAAGATTTAGCACCGCTGTTATCCGCGACTTCAATAATGGATTCTGGTTGAATCACAACACACCTCTTAAGCCTTGGTTGAAAGGGATACAATTCTCCAAGCTTTAGTCTTGGAGAGTTTTTTGCAAGGGAGAAGATTCACAACAGCACCAACAGCTAAAGAACTAATCCCGTTGGCATCAGCCATAAGATATGTACTTCTGTGAAGGCGTTTACCATACTTTTCATCTGCAACGATGCGATCAATACTAACCTTCACAGTTGTTTGGTCTTTCGAAACAGAGACTACAGTAGCCTGCACAGGATTGCGATGAGTTTGTCTGTGATGAGCAGTCATTAGGATCTCCCTGCGTTGTCTTGCTTAATTGCTGATGAAAGTGCAATTTGACGTTGAACGAGCTTCAAATCACGGCGCAAACCTTGTAAGCCCCCAGGAATATTCTCCAATGAGGCAGGATCCATCGACACCTTAAAAGAAGCAAAAACCTTCATAAGCTCTTTTTGCTTTGAGGACAACTCATTTACCGAACAATCTGCAAATTTATTTTTCTTTTTCATTCGCTTTCCCAAACCTTTTCGTTACGGTTCATAATTCTTGTTTTAAAGGGAAGCTTTGCCGCAGCTAGCATGAAAGCTTCATGTGCAAGCTCTGGAGCAACACCTTGTATTTCAAAGATAATACGTCCACGACGGATTGGGCATACCCAATGATCAAGACCGCCTTTACCAGAACCCATACGAGTTTCAGCAGGTTTTTTTGTAATCGGCTTGTCAGGAAATACACGAATCCAAACTTTGCCACCGCGCTTAATATGACGAGTAAGGGCAACACGGCTTGCTTCTATTTGACGAGATTCAAGTTTTCCAGGCTCAACAGCTTGGAGAGCGTAGTCACCGAAACTAATAGAGCACCCACGGTTAGCTACACCTTTAATGCGACCTTTGTGAGATTTTCTAAATTTTACTTTTTTTGGTGATAGCATACTTTATCACTCCTCAGATTAATTTTGTTTGGGAAACATTAAGTTTTCCGTAAACTTCACCCATGAACAACCAAACCTTGACGCCGATAAGTCCATAAGTGGTAAGCGCTTCAGCTGTACCGTAATCAATGTCAGCACGGAGAGTATGCAGAGGAACACGTCCTTCCATATACCACTCGGTACGAGCCATTTCGGCACCATTAAGACGCCCAGAAACGCGAACCTTGATCCCTTTTGCACCAGCTTTCATGGCTTGTTGCATTACCTTTTTCATGGCACGACGGAAAGAAACACGCTTTTCAAGCTGTTGCGCAACATTTAATGAGCACAATTGAGCATTGGCATCGGGATTCTTCACTTCAAAAACATCAACCTTGAGTGATTTCTCTTTCCCGTCAACAAGGTTACGAATTTGGTCGCGCAAAAGATCAATTCCCTTGCCTTGCTTACCAATAAGTTTACCAGGTTTTGCGTTAAAGATTTTCACCACAACTTGATTTGCAGCCCGCTCGATTTCTACCCTTGCAATCCCGCTCTCCGAATATTTTTTGGTTATAAATTTCCGAATGGCGAGATCTTCGCTAAGATATTTCGCAAAAGATCTTTTGCTAAACCAACGAGAATCTGATTTTTTATTGATGCCTAACCTAAGACCTTTAGGATGTCCTTTTTGACCCACTGTTTTACCCTCTTACTTTCGAGAAAGAAAAATTGTCAGATGAGAAGTTTTTTTCAGGATGGGAGTGGCACGACCCTGAGCGCGCGGCATAAACATGCGACGGCGTTGCCCCTCATCCACGATAAATTCTTCGACGTAAGCGTCTTTAGCAGAAACCATTGAGAGCTGCGCGAGGGCAGACTTAATGAGTTTAACTGTTGCGACAGAACCTGCGCGCCTTTCTGCTAAGAGCAGAGCCAATGCTTGGTCGACTGGTTTGCCGAGGATAAGCCCCCGGAGCAAACGAGCTTTACGAGCCGTACATTTGGCATTTTTGTGTGTTGCTTTTGCTTCCATATCTGATCACCTCAAATGCTTATTTCTTCTTGGCTACTTTTTTGTCTGCGCCATGACCGAAGAAAGTACGGGTGGGAGCAAACTCGCCGAATTTATGACCAACCATATTTTCGTTCACATAAACAGGAACGAATTTTCTTCCGTTATGAACTGCAAAAGTCATACCAACAAAATCAGGAATTATTGTGGAACGACGACTCCAGGTTTTTACGACTTTCCCTGAACCCTTATTTTTTTCTGCAGCTTTTTCAAGATGCCCATCTATGAATGGACCTTTTTTGAGCGAACGTGCCATGAACTAGAATCTCCTGTCTCAGATTATTTCTTACGGCGACTGACAATAAATTTGTCGCTAGGGTTCTTGGGTTTACGGGTCTTGTAGCCTTTAGCCAATTGCCCCCAAGGCGAACAGGGATGACGACCACCACTTGTACGACCTTCACCACCACCCATTGGGTGATCAACAGGGTTCATAGCCACACCACGAACAGTTGGACGAACACCTTTCCAACGAGAACGGCCAGCTTTACCTAAGGATACATTCATGTGGTCACCATTGGAAACGACCCCAATAGTGGCGTAGCAATCTTCAGGAATCAGGCGAAGCTCACCAGATGGCATGCGGATCTGCATATATTCGTCAATACGACCCACTAGAGTTGCAGAAGCTCCAGCACTACGGACTAGCTTAGAACCAGCACCTGGCTTCATCTCAATGCTGTGAATCATTGTACCTGCAGGGATTTTTTTCAACGGAAGACTGTTACCCGTTTTGATGTCTGCCTCTGGCGAGGATAGGATTTTAGTACCAACTTTTAAACCTTCTGTCGCAAGCATGTATCGACGATCGCCATCAACATACTTTACTAAAGAAATAAAAGCGCTTCGATTGGGATCATACTCAATTGAAACAATTTCTCCCACAACATCTTTGCGAGAACGCTTCCAATCAATAATACGATATTTTACCTTATTTCCACCACCTTGATGGCGCACCATGATGCGACCGGTGTTGTTACGACCTGCCTTTTTTGGCTTAGCCTCAAGAAGAGGTTTGTAAGGTTCATCTGTAGTCAAAGCTTCACTGTAATTGATAAAGCTTTGGAATCGGGTGGACGCCGTGTAAGGTTTCCTTTGCCGTGTAGCCATAAATCCTCGTTCTGCGCGATAGAGAGGAACTTATCCGCGCCTTAAATTAATTAAACAGATGGAACTAAACTTCCTGAACTTTCAGTAGATGAAAGAACATTGATTTTTTGTCCCGCCTTAAGTTTT
>JAIXXU010000146.1 GCA_027490595.1 Pseudomonadota bacterium | reverse complement strand
TTTAAATCAAAATAAATAGCTTTGATAATTGTTTCTTTTCTTTCAAGTGCTTCTTGTGCCTCAGAAAAATTTACTGGAATTTTTTTCAGGGTGTGTAAGACGCTCTCAATATCGCCGTATTTTTTTGCATAAAAACTGTTTTTTTGATTCTTGATAAAAGGTGAAATGTCATGAAATAAGTTATCATGATAGAGAATAGACTCGCATAAATATTGTAAAAATTTCGTTTTTTCATGCAAGCTCTCTATTTGAGCAAGATTTTTTGTAAAAAAGGAGCAGAGAAGAAACTCAAAGGATGAACTATGATTATATTGGAATTCTCTATGAACACATCCGTTCATTTGCGCATAAAGATTGTACATATCGGTATTGGGATTTTCTGCGTTTGTAATGGTTTCCAAATTAAACGTCAGCATTCTAGCAGGAGAAATCCAATCTTCCATTTGAGGGATTTCCAGTGAATCAAGAAGAATTTGGCCGTTTTTTGGTAATTGTGAAGTTCTTAATTTTAAATTTTTTTCAAATGTGTGAAAAGAAAATAAACTAAGTTTTGTTCTTCTGCAGTATAAAATTAAAAGGCTTGTGAGAAGAGTTAGAAGGGTTTGGACATGTTCTTGCTTTTGAGTATGTTTTGCAAGGGGAAATATTTTACTGAGGATCTGAAATAATCCAAATAAATTAATATTCAGATGTTGCTGTGGGGTAAAAAATTTTGAATAAGTTTTTTCCTGGGAAAGCGTTTCTTTTTCTAATTTTATAAATAATGCAGATATGAAATTTCCTAATTGTACTCGTTTGTGAGGCGAAAAAAAGTTTTTATTTTCTGAGGTCGTATTTTTTATGAGTAAATCAATCGTTTGCTCAGCTGTAAAAAGTGCTTTTTGCTTTATAATACTGATTTTTTTTTCATTGTGTTTGTTGTGTTCGGAAAAGCCTAGGAATATTTCTTGAATAGACTTTTTACTGATCGTGAAGTCTTCTTTTTTTGGATTTTTTAAGCATAAACAGAGCAAATAGGGGGCTAGCTCTTCGAACGTGAAGGGAGAATTTTTGTCATAAGTCTTTTCTATAAAATAAGACGTTGGTTCCGGCTGAAGCTTTTGGATATTTTCATGTGAACTTTCTGAATCTCGCGGCGGTGTGACTAAAATTTGAAGTTCTATGTCCGTGCTGCTTTGAGATGTCCCACTGTTATTGTTTGCTCTCGATGTTAGGATCTGGGATCTGAGGAGAGGAGTATTGGAAATAGAGCTCATGAGTGCCTTCGTATTGTCGTTATTGAATAAGGATAAAAAAATCGTACCTAATATCTATAATTAGGTACGATAGCAGATTTTGTAAATGTGATTGTAGTTATGTATAAAATTCAGACAAAAATAAATTGTGAGGAAATTAAAGTTTAATTAAAACTCAGTTCCCATAGTGACGCGTCCGCCAAACACAGGATTTGGTGCACCTTTTCCATAAACTTGCCATGCAGAGCCAACAAGCCAGTAGCCAAGGTCAACCCCCACATCCAGTTTATCTTGAGTCGTGTAATGGTAATTTGCATCCACTTCCACACCTAAATTTCCGCTACTTCCTAAGCATACTTTATTGACCGCTGAGTTGGGTGTTACTGTAGGTGCTGTCTTGCAAATAGGATTTGAATTGCTGTAATTGCCATTTAAGCTGTTGAGTCTACTCCATGTGATAACCGGACCTAAGGCACCAAATTTCGGTGACTCGTAGGTGTAGTCCGCGCGCACGAATGTTGCATTCGTGATTGCGCCATTGGGCATTCCTGTTACAGGGGGCATGGTGTTATTAAACATCAAAAAAGCAGGTTGTATATTTGGATTTATGGAAACCGCAGTTATGGAATTATTCCCTTGTGTTGTTGAGGATGAGTTGAATTGGTTGCTTCCTCCGCTGGCGTATCCAATCCAAAGGCTAGCAATTTGTGAAGGCATGCGATCGGCGGTGCCAAGTATTTTTTGAGCTGCTTCTGTGCTTGCCAGTGAAGAGTCATCTCGACCATCAAATTGGTATTTGGATTTGAGAAGAAAAGCAAAGGCTGAAATATCTTGAGAATTACAAGTCATATTTTGTGTAGAAGCTGGCGAGTAAGAGAGAGAGCAAACGGCGCTCCCGCCAAGCGTTTGGTAGTTTGGGTTTTGAGTGTGTCCAGAAGGGTACAAAACTTCACCACCAGCAAAGAATTTTTCAAGGTAAAACTTACCGTAAACATCGAGAATATTAAGAGTGGTATTAGAAATATTGTGATCAAACTTAGAAAAGGCTAGACCAATTTCTCTGTTGACTCCTGAGCTTGGGGAGTCTGCGGGGTCGGCTTTGAGACGGACTTCTACAGAGTAAGCAGATGCGTTGGCATCACCATTTGTGCCACCCACTCCTGTTCCAAGGCGTTCGTAGTAAACAGTTACGTCAAATAGATTTAAATCACTTTTAAAAGCAACGGCATCGGTTGTAGAAAGTGCTGCGCCTGTAGGAGACCACTCACTGTTATACCAAATGCCAAGACCCCAATGTCTTGGAAAGCGGCCAGCTTTCAAAAGACCCGCGCTTGTTTGATACGTAAAATAAGCAGAAGTCAGAACAGGGGTATCAGTATTTTGCCCATAAGCCGTAGTGCCATTCGTGGCGTAGGCAAAGGGCACTGGGGTTGATTGGCCATTGGGATTGCTTGAAGATGTGGATGATGTCTGTCCTAAAAGAGTAGCTGTGCTAGGGTAATTATTATAGGCATAGTCAAGTCCCAGATAGAGATCTAGATTGTCAGATGGTTTTGCGCTCAAGAGTAGTCCAATAGGAACACGAATGGCGTTGTAGTTGAGTCCAAGGGGTGGATTGCTGTTGGTATACTGACCAACCATGCCCGCATGCCCGCTCACCAAGAGCGATGTTGCTGCTGAGGCATTGGCACTAATTCCGCACAAGGAAACCACGGTGTACAAAAATTTGAAGCAACGAGGGGAAAAATACATGCGTCTTTCTTTCTTAATGCTGTGAGCTACGATGAATGTGAGGAAGTTTGCTTATGACAGATTCGTCTTTAACGTTTTCTTCTTTGTGTGAAACTTGCTTTTGGCCCACTTGGTTTTTGATAGCGGTACGGTCAAGGAGATAATCTTTCGTATAAACCCACTTGGACTCTTTGCTGTTTAGGCTTGCCATGGAGTACTCGGGGCCCATGCGAATGGCGTCAACGGGACAGGCTTCCTCGCAATACCCGCAAAATACGCACCGCAATATATCGATTTCAAAGCGAACGGGGAATTTTTCAATTCCTTTGTCGGTGGACTCCCCTGCCACGATGTGAATGCATTGAGCAGGGCAATTGGTGGCGCATAAAAAACATGCTGTGCACCGAACTTGGCCATCAGGACGCTTGGTGAGAAAATGGGCACCTTTGAAGCGATCAGAATACTGATGTTCTTGTTCAGGCCACTGAACTGTAACTGATTT
>JAIXXU010000287.1 GCA_027490595.1 Pseudomonadota bacterium | reverse complement strand
TTCACGCAATTGCTACTTTTCGTGTAAAATGAACTTCTTTTTTCCATAACTTCGTTCTGTCCAGCCGAGAATACTCAGTTCCAAATGCCGCAACTGACGTGAAGCCGCCGGACGTTAGCAGTAACCTAACCCAAAATGACGTGAAAAGTAAAAAAGGACTTATTTTCATTTTACTATTTTTAGCAACACTTTTGTTACTGATGAATCCCTATACATTTGATTTTGCAACCTCAATAATTCCTGGCTGGCATACAACAATATTTCCACCGTTTTTTATTGCCAGCTTTCTTTTAATAATCATACTTTTAATAGATTCGTTTATCTATTGGAGATTACACAAAGCAAAATCAGAGAAATCAAAAACAATAGTGATCATTCATTTTATTTTCACAATGGTAATGGCACTTTTGATTAAATATCCAGATCTTTATTTCAAAGACATAAATCCAAATTACACAGTAACAGAAATATTAAACTTATTGGATTGGGTAAAATATGCATCCTATTTTTTTGTTGTTTTACAAATTTTGTATTTTGTCTATATAATCAAAGTTTTGTCAAGAAAATAGGCTACTGCTAACAGCGGTTTCACGCAATTGCTACTTTTCGTGTAAAATGAACTTCTTTTTTCCATAACTTCGTTTTGTCCAGCCGAGAGTACTCAGTTCCAAAAGCCGCAACTGACGTGAAGCCGCCGGACGTTAGCTGATATTGCACCAAAAACGTCAACAACGTCATGAAAAAAATAACGTTATTATTATCACTATTTTTCTCTCTTAATTTCATCGCACAAAGTTCTGCGAATAATTTTGAGCAAAATATTATTGGTGAATGGAGTATTTCAAGCATAACACTTTTGAATGAAGAAAACGGCGAATCAGTTGAAACTTCATGTAATGTATGTTCTAAGGTTGTTTTCACCTTCGATGATAGAGAAGCCAATATAAAAAGACCTGACGGTGTTCAGGAACTTTATCTGTGGAGTATTGATAAAGATATTATTCAGTTTGCAGATATTTCATTGAGAACAACAGGAATAGAGGACGCAACTTTTAAAGGAAAGTACAATATTAAGCTCACCCAAAAAGAAAAATATTTAGAATTGAAAATTATTGATGACAATCATCATGTCTCATATACCCTAACAAAATAGCAACATCAGCTAACAGCGGTTTCACGCAATTGCTGCTTTCCGTGTAAAATGAACTTCTTTTTTCCATAACTTCGTTTTGTCCACGCCGAGAATACTCAGTTCCAAATGCCGCAACTGACGTGAAGCCGCCGGACGTTATACGCCACTTTTCTGCACGAAATCACGTGCTCGGTTTGTTGGGAATTCCGAGGCCAATTCGCTGAGATTTTTGCGTAGCTTTTTTTGAAACAAAAACTGGAAGTTTTTTGTGTCAGCTGTTTGAAAGTGTAAAGTCACGGTTGCGGGTAAAATTTACTTTTGTTCCAGCCGAGAATCCTCAGTTGTGTGCTTTGAAGACTTAATTGCTTTCTGAAAAACAGACTTTGAAATGTTTGTGGAAACGAAACTTTCTGTTTGTGTAAAAATTGCTCTAAAAAATGTTTGCTAAAAATGGTGCGAATGGCTTGTGTGTAAACGTTATGTAAGCCTTGAAAAATGAAAAGATTACTAAAAAGCGGCGTTATAACAGCGGTTTCACGCAATTGCTGCTTTCTTTGTAAAATGAACTTCTTTTTTCCATAACTTCGTTTTGTCCACGCCGAGAATACTCAGTTCCAAAAGCCGCAACTGACGTGAAGCCGCCGGACGTTAGCTGCAAGCTATCCTAAAATCGCGTAAAGACTAGCCATGATGAAAAATCTTTTACTTTTTGTTTCATTAATATTTTACCAATTTGTACTAAGTCAATCTAACTATAAGTTAAGTTCAAAAATTCTGAAAAATAAAACTGATTTGATTGAAATTGAAACGACATTAACTAACAATACAAAAGATACTTTGCAATTTTATTCTATGTCATGCTCTTGGGAGGAAAACTACACAGTTGACTCAAAAAAGATAATTATTGAAACATCCATGTGTGATAAAAATTTCCCGAAATTAATTTCTTTGGCGCCTAATAAAAGTAGAACTGAAATTATTCATTTGATTAATCAACAAAAATCAAAAAAGATCATCAAAATAGGTTTCGTTCTAATTGAAAAAGATCAATATGATTTATTTATAAATTTTAGCGCACAGAAGAAGAAAAAAATTATTTGGTCAAATGATGTCAAAATTTAGCCAGCAGCTAACAGCGGTTTCACGCAATTGCTACTCACTTTGTAAAATGAACCGCCTTTTTCCATAACTTCGTTTTGTCCACGCCGAGAATACTCAGTTCCAAATGCCGCAACTGACGTGAAGCCGCCGGACGTTATGTGTAATGTTAATTGCGAACCGGACATGAAATCACTTTTTATCTTAATGCTTTTAATCAGTTTTGGAGAAGCACAATGCCAACAGAAAAGCAAAGGTGTAAAAGATTCTCTTATTTGGGTTAAACTAACTTGTGAAAAAGGAATTGAAGATGCAAAAAAAGATTTTAAAAAAGGAATTTATAAATGCTCTTCTTATGGTTTAGTTGCAGATAGTAATCCTGCTTTGACCAACTATATAAATGAGTATAGATTAAAAAAGTACGGAATTATTACCGATAATGGCGGCTGTGTAACCAATGATTACAAAGAATGCTACTTAAATTTGATGATTAAATTAGTAGAAGAAAAATTTGGCTCAGATATATTTATAAAATCAAAAAAAGAGGCCGAGAAATTGTATTCCGAGAAAAAATAAACACTACACATAACAGCGGTTTCACGCAATTGCTACTTTTCTTGTAAAATGAACTTCTTTTTTCCATAACTTCGTTTTGTCCACGCCGAGAATACTCAGTTCCAAATGCTGCAACTGACGTGAAGCCGCCGGACGTTAGCAGAAATTCTACCCAAATGGAACGTATAAACATCAAAGAACTAAAAGATTGGATTGCTCCATACCTAACTGTAAATGGAAAGTATATTGC
>JAIXXU010000262.1 GCA_027490595.1 Pseudomonadota bacterium | reverse complement strand
TCAACACCCCTATTCCGATCGATATTAATTGCATTTAACATAGATAAAAACGTACTATTTTCCTCCGCTGGAGGCTTTGTATCAGCTGATTTAATAGATGGTAAAAGAGAAAAGAAACCCTCCTCTCTTCTAAATAAAGAACGTCCATTGCTACTACCGCTAGAGTTATTGATAGAAACAGTACCAAACAAAGCTCCTGCGTCGTTTTGATATTGAGAATGTAAATCCATCCTTTGTGGATAAGGACTTGAACTACCAGAATCCCTAACAATAGACTCAGGTGTAGAGTTTCGAACTTCCAAAGTAAACGATGGCGTATAGGGAACCTGTGATTGATATCTTGCCAAAGCTGAAACGCGAACGGTATGAGACTGTTTTTCCTTATCTCGAGGTAACTCCAGATATTTCTTTATAAGATCGTCCATATGCTTAACGAGTTGTTCAACACTCGAAAAATTCTCTACTGGGTGGGTCTGTAAGAACTCAAAAAACTCGTTTTGTAAGGTAAATGCGCATTTTTTAGAGAGTGTCTCATAAATTTTTATTTTGATATAATTTGTTTCCATTTGCTCCGAAGTTAGATATTTTTTATTGTCATAAAATGAAAGCAAAGCATCAATTAAGTCAACTTTAAGTTTTTTATCTTCACTAAAATAAGATTCTGACATTTTTAGAATATGCTCGCGAAAGATTTCACTAAAGATATCTTTCACAGTTCCACTAAAAAATTGTTTACCGAAAGATTTTATTTCTCTATCAAAATAGAAAATAAATTGGGAAATAAGAATAATGATTTTTTGAAATTCTAAATTACTCACTTCACCAAATTTCTCTTCAAGATTATTTTGCGCAATCCGAGTTCTTTTTATCGAGACTGGGATTCTAAGTCTTGAGCAGTAGACTTTAAAACCTTCAATTCTGCTTTTACATTCTCTTAACAATTGCAAAAACTTAGCCAAGTTTTCATTCTTTTCATTCTTTTCATCGGATGGGGTAACCAAGTGATTATTTCCAGACAAAAAACTTTTAAATTCATTGGCTTGATCAATAAAATCAACATTTTTACCAACGTTATTTTCTATACTCTTTGCAAGGTGTATGTAGATTGGTTCGAACTGACTGTTATTTCCGGGAGAAAAAAGTGTCCTTTCGCCCTGAAGGTTATGTAAAATAGTCATTGTTTGACAAAAACAATCGTGTAGATTTCTATCAAACATAGGGAACTCACGGTGAAGGTTCTCCACAATGGAAACCTCCAATAAATCGGCGTACTCAACCAATTGTTTCCAAGAAAGATCCATGTAAACGGCATTGAGCACAAATGTTTTTTTTGTTGCTGAGTCCGATATCTTGTTAAATTCTTTCAATAACACGCCAATCTGTTTTGAATAGTTGGACGGAGTATAAACTAGCTTCCCTTTTTGCAGAGGTTTTGTCCCATAAACATCTTTGGGAGCACGTGAAAAACACCCAAAACAAAAGAAACTCATATTATTACCATAAAAAAAATGTAAAAAGAAAAAAATGGAGTCAATTCAATACGCTAAAATAGAGAATCACTCCTCTAAAAACCCCACAAACAATCTATATTCTATTTATTTTACAAAAACAAATAACCATAACTATTATTATGAGTTTTTATTTTCTAAAAATTTTTAAAAAATATCTGTTCTCTGACAGTCCTGAGTACTTTTTGCCCATAATTGCAAACCACGTTTAAGTCTATTCTAGTGCTGCAAATATCCCCAGGAGAACAATAATAATGACTTTGCCATCACGACTTGCAGCATATTTTACACTTTTTTCTTATTTGTTTCTTCACCAAAGCTCTTCTTTGGCATTGGACCTGAACATTGATCTTCCACAAGATGCTGGAAAAAAGCCTGTGGTTTTCTTCGAGCACACAACTCCAAACCAGAAACAACCAAGTTTAGTAGCAGCTCCCCCTGTACCAGAGGTGGTCAATAATACTGTGACTGAAAATGAAAAATTAGCATTTCCTGAGCTTTCTTGCCTAAAAAGCAATATTCAATTTTGGGAAAAAGTTTACAGTGACGTAGACGTCAACCAAGCCATTCTCCATAATAGGAATCATTTGGATATTGTATACAAGGTCATTAATTTACCTTCAAAGCAACAAAAAAAACAGCAAGTTCTTCTACACGAAAAGAATGTATTGTCACAATCGCTTAAACGACTTGCACATAAAATAGATAGACATCTTCAGCTTACACAGGACGAAAAACGTTTACTAAATAAATTCCCAAGCACCGAAAGAACAAGTTTGTTAATAATAGCCGCTTCCAAAGACATCAGGGTTCAAACAGGTCTAAAATCCCAATTTGAAGAAGGCTTAAAAAGAAGCCTCACATACATGCCGACAGTCATGAGTGTGATAGAGGCCGAAAATCTACCTCGCGATCTTGCTTATTTACCTCACGTTGAAAGTAGTTATAACCTTCACGCAGGGTCAAAAGCAGGAGCCCAGGGTCTATGGCAGCTTATGCCAGGAACCATGAAAGAGTTAGCAGGCAGCAACGCAGTGCAAAAACGCACAGACCCCAAACTGTCTACCTTAGCCGCCATGAAACTTCTAAAGCAAAATTATGTAAAAATAGGAAACTGGCCCTTGGCTTTAACTGCATACAATTATGGCGCCAATGGTATTTTAAATGCAGTTAATAAAACTCACTCACGGGATCTTTGCCATATTATCAGCAAATATAATTCACCTTCATTCCAATTTGCTTCTTCTAATTTTTATGCCCAGTTCATTGCAGCCAAAAAAACTGCTGCTCGAAAGTACCCATCTATTTTAAGTCAGCAGCAAGTAAGCCGCAAAACGACACAATACGTAAGTATGCTGAGAGAAAGTGAAACAGAATGACTACAGACGACAAGAAATGGGCGCTTAGCCCTCAATTTGAACTTGAAGAGAGAAATATAAATTCAAGTAAAAGTAATCTTATTCAAGTCAATATTCACTTACGCAGCCAAGAAGATCATCCAAATGAGTCTGACTTTTCCTTTGCAAAGATTCTTTATGGCACGAATTTACAACCCAAAATTCTATACGTAAATAACGCTGAAGGGTCAGATTTCGTTCTAATATTGCCTACTCAGTCTGTAAAACCTCTATCCTTTTCCTCACCAGGAAACGCCCACGTTGCTTGTTCTCTTGGCGCAAGTTTGGCATCAGCCATTTCAACGTTTCAAGGTCAGTTTTCTAAACTCAAAGGTTCTCAAGAAATTGTTCTGCATTTTTCTCCTAAACTTAGCGCACTCATTGGAAACGAAGCTCATGAATTTTTGATTGGCATCTTGCAAAAATCTGTGGTTACAAAACCCCAAAAAAATGAAAATTCACACACCAAAAAAATTATTCTTTGTGAGGATATTTTCTCAAGGGAATCGATTCACAAAGCCAGATTGATCAGCCAAGCCATGTGCGAAACGCGCTCTTTCATTCACATGCCGCCCAATATTCTAAACCCAGAAACCTTTGAAGAGCGTATAAAACAAATTACAGAGAGGGTAAAAAAAGAGGAAAACTTAAATATACAGATCTCAACATTATCTGCAGAGAACCTAAAAGAGTTAGGCTGCAATCTTATTTGTGCTGTAGGCCAAGGAAGCTCAGTATCTCCAAGAATTTTAAAACTTACCTATACACCGCAGTATCATTCAAACACTACAAAAGAATTTAAGAGTATAGCCCTCGCGGGCAAAGGAATCACTTTTGATTCCGGTGGATATGACCTCAAACCCTCTGGCCCCATGCGTTGGATGAAAAAAGACATGGGTGGCGCTGCAGCTGCCATCGGGGTGTTTCTTGCCTGTGCAAGTTTAAAGCTTCCAGTAAAAATAACCTGTATGCTAGCACTTGCTGAAAATATGGTTTCAGGGCACGCCATGCGTCCGGGCGATGTGTACAGAAGCCACAACGGAAAAGATGTTGAAATTGATAATACAGATGCAGAAGGGCGCCTAGTTCTTGCTGATACACTCAGTCTTTTAAATGAAGAAAAACACGACTGGATTATAGACTTTGCCACTTTGACGGGAGCCGCCAGGGTTGCCACTGGTACTATGGTAGATGCTTTGTTTGGAAACCACCAAGAAACAACAGCTCTCTTGCAACAGTCAAGTGAAGAAACAGGAGATTGGTTCTGGACAATGCCCTTGCCCTCTGAATACGAAGGTTATCTTGACTCCTCTGTTGGTGACTTTGCCAATTCTGGTCCCAGTCCCTATGCAGGAGCCATAACAGCAGCTTTGTTTTTACAAAAGTTTGTAGCAAATCATACATGTTGGAATCATATTGACACTTTTATGTGGTGTGACAAACCAAATTTTCTTTGGGCCGAAGGCAATAGCCCCACGGCAAAATGCGTACGAGCCGTCCTAAAGGCCATTGAAAATTATTCAAAAGCATAAGCCGTAAAGTTGTTCACATGCACCCAACCACAAAAATTTGAAAAAACTGTTGTACATTCTGTACAACAGTATCTCATCAAAATAATTTGGGCCCCTAAACAAAAAAAGTCTCTAGTTATTTATTGCTAAAGCCTAAAAATACAAGATTAGGTTGTAAAACTTAATTTTTGATAACTTTTATTCGTTGACTTTTCTTTTTGCTAATAATAAAAAAAAATCTGTTAAAAAACAAAGTGTTTAAATAAATGGAGTATCATCGTACACGAAGGAGATTTATGCAAGGTATTGTTAATGGAAACCAAATGCTTCCTAAGAACTATAATAATTCTACATCTCACCACTTCGATGGAAAAGATATCTGGTTTGCAAATAAAATTAAATCACTTCAAAATGAAAATCTAGACCTACAAAATGAAAACAACCAACTTAAAATTAAAAACATATATTTTCAAAATCTGACCCTAGCCGTTCAAAATGAAAACAGCCAACTTAAAGACAAAATCAATCAGTTAAAGGAACAAAATCAAAGAGTCGAGAAAGAAAAAAGCGCTCTTTCTATTAAAATTCTTCAAAAAATTAATACCGAAATAGAAAATCATACACAAAAAGATGATTTACTCACAGAACTTGATGCTCTAAGCGCAGACGCCTTTATTTCAACTGAAGGGGAGCGCTTAATTAGAATTTTTGTAAATATGGACTGGCAAAAGTGCAATACATTTTTTAGTTCATTTTTTACTCTTCCTAAATTTCAAAGTCTTACAGCTCCTTTTTTAAAAAAAATGGTATTGATTTTTAATTCGGAAGAAAGCGAAGAAGCCAAAAAAAATATAGCAAAAATATTCATAAATAACTCTGCTATCATTCAGAAACTTCAATCTAGTGATTTAAAAAACTTATTCACATTTAGCTTTGACCACAATATTGAAGATAACGAGAAGTTTATCACCCACTGCTCTGCGGATACAAAATTTTTTGAAAGTCTGAACGGCGATATTAAAATTCGATTTTTAAAAAGACATCACGCAAATAAAACAGTGATAGCAAGCTTACAAAGACATTATTTCATTCAAGAATTCCTTGAAGAAATGAATCATATTAAAGGAATAGATAAAGTAAACATATTCTCTTTATTTATTTCTAGCTATAAAGTTAACGAGCAAACACTTAATAATCTATCGGTAGAAAACTTTATTTTCATATCAGAAAACTTTGCTCTTTTTCTAAATGAAATACTAAAGTTTAGTAAATATTGTGCAGAAAACAAAAATACACTTAAAATTAAAACAAATCCCACGAACAATTACTTTACCAAGTTAAGAGAAATAACTTTAATACTAATTCAGAATAATAATACCAGAATTTTAACACTATTATTAAAAAAATACCCCAATTTATTTTCAACCAAAGAAATTGAAATTCTTATTACCAAAATTGAAGATCAATCAATACTCGATGAACTATTATCTAATGATATTCCCAACAATAAAATAAGCCACTCATTTAAAGCACTTCATATTTTTACAATCTTAAATAGCTGGGTTAGCAAGGTAAATGATACTCAAGAAGTGATGAAATTCTTCGATAATTACAAGAATTTTTTGGATGATGAATATAATTTCTCATCCAAACTTCAACGAGAGTTTCATAAATCTTGTAAACTTCGTATTATTAAAATTCTAGAAACCTCAAATTACGAGAATATTCCTGACAAAAAAGCTCAGGAAGATATTGCAAAATTTCTAAATGTACATAGATCTTGGTCTTTTGGACGCTCTACGCAATCTTACAAAGCTTTTACTCAAATTATTTCATTACTTCTCCTCTTTTTAGACAAGATGGCCTCAACCATTGATACTAAGATGAAAAAAACAGATA
>JAIXXU010000186.1 GCA_027490595.1 Pseudomonadota bacterium | reverse complement strand
TGATATCAACAAAGATAATTTTAATGAATACATCGTTGAGGGTATAAAAAAAGAATTTCAACAAGATAATTCAGAAAAAAAAGAAATATCATCAAATATTCATCTACCAGAAAATAATAATAGGCCTATTTTTCAAGGGTTGGATACTTCGTTTTTAAGTTATAGGGACGACTCATCGAATACAAATTTGAATAGTAAAGAATCTGAAAATGTCGATAATAAATCTATCAATACTACTATTGACCGTGTAGTTCATTTAACCGATCAGCTAAAAATTTCCAATGGGAGCTCGGCTAGTCTTCGCATAGATGATAATATTTTGGGTAAAATACAGTTACATTTAGAAATGAAAAATTCTTCGCAAGTTAAAGTTATCATCGTTGCAGAGAATGATGAAACGCGAAAAAAAATAGAAGAACGTATTGATAATTTAAAATCTTCCTTAGAATCAAGACACATCACACTCAGTGAGTTTCGAGTAGAAGCCATGGAAAAACCCCAGGCTCAAAATTTTAATCAACACAAGAACCAAGATGGCGGAGAACAAAATGCATTTTCAGGTTCCTTTCAATCCCGTCATCGACACAAAGAAGAGTCCAGTAGTACTCTTGATAATTTAAAAGATTTGAACAACCTTAAAACAAATAAAAAATATCCTGCCGGGCAAAAAAATTCAGCTCCAAATATTCAACGGAGTGCAAACGGCTCTCTAAAGGTTTTGGCTTAAATCAAAGTAAACTTTCAAATATATTAAAAAGGGAATAAATTTATGTTTGTGAGTGAATCAAAGATTCCTGAAGTAAGTAGACTACAAGAACAGTTTGCTGGACCTCAAGATAAAAAAACCTTTCAAAAAGGTGAGGGCGGTGTAGATTTTGATAAGATGCTTGCCGCCTCTAATGCTCTTAGACAAGAAGAACTGGAGAAAGAAAAAGCTTCTTCTTCGGATGGAAAACTGCACATTGGTGAAACTAAAGATACTCAAAAATTTCGTGAGCAACTTGAAAAAATCACAGGCAAGGCTGCAGGAAAGCCAAAAAATAAGCTTGATCAAAGCGATTATCTCACTTTGCTTGTGACTCAGTTGAAGTATCAAGACCCCAGCAAACCTATGGAACACTACGAGATGGCCTCTCAAATGGCTCAGTTCAATACAGTGGAACAGTTAGTTGGTGTAAATAAAGCTCTCGCAAACATGGGCAAAGCACAGGGTATGGCCGTTGGCGATAAATTAACTCAATATTTAGATAAAAATGTAGAAGTGGAAGGGAATCATCTTCAAGTAGCAGAAGACGGTTCTGTGACAAAAGGTAGATTTCAGTTGCCGTCCTTTGGTTCTTCTGTTGCGGTTGAAATTTCAAATGAGGATAAAAAAATTGTTCGAACGTTAATGCTGGGATCGCAGCAGGCAGGTTCCCATGATATTTCGTGGGATGGAAAAGATTCTAAAAATTTACCACTTCCTAAAGGTAATTATTCTTTCCATATTCGCGCCACTACTGAAGATGGAAACGCAATTAAAGTTTCCACCTCGTATCTTACCAAGGTCACTGGTGTGAGTGATTTGAAAGGAAAAGGAACATTGGAAAGTTCAAATGGTCCCATTGATTCAGAAAAAATTATAGCCATACGTCTTGCTCAAACCGAAGGAGTTCGTAATGCCATCCATTAATAATTCGTTAAATACAGCTGTCACGGGTTTAGAGACTTCATCAGACGGTATGAATATCATTGCGAATAATATTGCCAATGCCAACACACGCGGATTTAAGACGGACAGACCAGAGTTTGAAGATCAGCTTGCTTTCAGTTTGGGTGATAACTGTCAATTGGGAAGAGGTTCTCGATTAAAAACAGTGACCGCGCTTCATAATCAGGGTTCCATTACAAACACTGGACAGTTGACTGATTTAGCCATTCAAGGAGATGGTTTTTTTGCCATAAGAAACAACTCCAGCGCCACAAATGATTCCAATGGGATACAGTACACGAGACAGGGTAGTTTTCGTTTTGATAAAGAAGGCAAGTTGACCGATCCTGATGGAGGGCGAGTTCAAGGTTATATGGCTGATCCTGATTCTCCAACCAAACTTTCACCAACGCTTTCTGACTTGCAAATCGTGACAAGCAATCTTCCACCTCGTGAGACTACTCTAGTGAATGTGGTTGCTAACTTGGATGCTAGGGAGAAAGCGCCTATTGAATCCTTTAATCCTGCTCGGCCCAAAGATACGTCTAATTTTACCACTTCAGTCACAATTTATGACAATTATGGAACTGGCCGCCAGGCACAAATTTATTTCAATCGCTTACCCGAAGAAGGAAATAATTGGGAGTGGCATGCCATGATTGATGGCGCTGAGATCAGTGCTAGCCCGGAAAAAGACCCTGTCTCAGGAAAAGTTCTTCCTGCAGTTGTGGCTCAAGGTAAATTAAATTTTGATGCCAATGGAAATGCTGTAATGCCTTTCACGGGTCGAGATGGAGCTCCAAGTCAATACGATGCAATGGGTAAATCAGATGCTATAAATATTAATTTTGCTTCTGGTTCCAAGGCCACTGGTCTTCAATTTAACTTTGGTGCAGCTATTGGTGAAGATGGTAAGAAGGGAACACAAGGGTCAACGAGTATTGCTACAAATTCAGGGCTTATTTTTCACACGCAAAATGGATATGAACCTGGTTATTTACGCACACTACGTATTGAGCAAGATGGTGCCATTCGAGGCGTATTTAGTAACGGTCTAGAAAAACGCTTAGGCGTTGTGGCTCTGGCTTCATTTTCTAATAATCTTGGACTACAAAAAGCAGGGAGAAACAACTACGCATATACTTCAAAAGCTGGTGAACCACGGTATGGTGCTCCTCAAACAGGATCACGGGGAGCTATTTTTTCATCAAGTTTAGAGGAATCTAATGTGGATTTAGCCCAACAATTTGTCAATATGATTACGACCCAAAGGGCTTTTCAAGCCAATTCAAAATCAATTACAACCTCGGATACAATGCTTGATGAGGTGGTGAACTTGAAGCGCTAGTATTTTTATACTTAACTAACTTTTTTCTCTCTTTCGTTTGAGCTATAAGCTAGCGGAAGGGAGTTTTTACTGTGAATCAGGAATATAACAACATATCTTATCAACCTGGAAAAAATTCTTACACCCTTTTTGAGGGACTTTTTGTTCTTTTTCTTCATGTTCTGATTATTTTTGTTTTTCCCCTTTTTTATATTTATTTTTTTCTATCAAAAGCTAGTTTTTTTGTGTGTCTAACTTATGTGTTTTTTTCGCAGATACTCATTGCAACAAGAATCAGGTCGCTAGCTAATATTTTGCATGAGTGTTGCCATTATTCATATTTTAAAATTCCCAAAGCTAACAAATTTTTAGGTTTATTTCTTTCGTTTTTTCTTTTAATTGACTATAAAAAGTATACAAAATCTCATTGGGCTCATCATCTTCATTTTGGAAAACAAGACCTAGATGGTGATTATGATAATTATCAAAAAACAAGAGTTGCTATTCACTGCAAAAATTGTTTTTGGACAGGAGTTAAGACTGTATTTAACCTCAGAAATATTTACATATACAATAAAAATAACTTTGATATATTTAACTGTTCTTTTGTTTCTAATATCAGTATGGGTATATATATTTTAGGAATAGTTTTTTTCGTATTTTTATTTCCTTCTTTTATGATATACTTTTTTATTATTCCTTTTCTTACTTTT
>JAIXXU010000190.1 GCA_027490595.1 Pseudomonadota bacterium | reverse complement strand
TTGTAATATAATATTGAATGGAAAAAAAAATTGAAAAGAAAAATTTCATAGACATTTTTGAAAACATTTTGAAAATTTTTTTAAAATCATTATATATTTATGGGAGAATAAACTTATGGACGGTCGCTTTCGTGCTCCTTTGCCTGAGCATACAAGTGTTTCATTTAAAGTTCCTTTATTCACCGATCTTGAAACCGAAAAAACTCCTGAAAAAAGAATGCAAAGATCTTCATTTTCTGGACATTTATTTTCTTCCCATAAAAAAATCTCCCTTCGCAATAGCGCGATAAAAAAACGATCAATAGACTATTTGTTGAATGAGGTTAAAAACCTAAAAGAAGTTTGTTCTTCTGCACAAAATGCTTGCCATTATGCTCAAATTATCCTCTATCTTGTAGATAAAATTCAATTTTTGATGAATAGAGGATTCCTTACTTTCGAGTTAGACGATTTACCGTTATCAGAAGATGAGTCCTTTGTTGCCAATCATTCAGAAAAAATTTTACCTAATATCATTCATCATATTGCTATTGTGTGTTATCAAAATACACGTTTTTTTGGAAATGCAGTGGTGAGAAAAAATAAATATACCCGCAGTGCGATTCAGTTAAAATCTGAATTAGACGCTCTTATCTTTTCTTTCAAAACAGACAAATCTAAATATTTGTTCTCTGGGACATCATTCACGATTAGCAATCCTGAATGATTTTGTTTTCCTGAGTCACGAAGCCTGCCCAAACTAAAAACTATCATGCGTATAATTTTTATATATTTCAAAAATGGATCATATAAATTTAATATTTCTCCGTTGGGTCGTTACAGACAAGATTCATTGGGGGAAGTATGGCTACACTAACAAGCACGCAAAACTTAATTTCACGACAAATTTTATCTAAGAATTCTCCTTCGAAACACTTTAAAAATTCTTTGCAGCAGATTGGTTTTTCCTGTCTGGATGGCAAGACCATTTTAGAGGCTGAAGTTTCTGACCATTATCCAATCATTAGCGGCGGAGTATTATTTTGGAACATTATGAAAAAATGTCAATTCAACGAAAAATTTAATTACTTCAACAATGGTTTTGAGAAAGTTGAAACTAATTTAAATTACTTGAATAGACTTGAAAAAATAGCTTTGGTTTTAGATGAATTAGTTTCTCAAAGAGACGATGTTCAGTTTATTGCTTTTTGTGAGGGCCCCATTGGCAAACAAAGTGAGATTTTTTATCATTTATTGACCAAACAAAAGTCGTTAAAAAACTTTATCAACTCACAGGGATGTTTTTTGTCAGCGTTTCAAGATAAATCTTTTTGTGATTGGGGGCTTTTATTGCTATCCAAGTATTCACAATTTGGGGTCTACGAAAGTTTACCAGAAATTGAAGCCTTAGGTGATACATCAATAAAGAATAGAATTGGTCTATTTCGATTTCAATCCACACAAGGATCGCTTTGCTTAATGCTTGGACATCTGCCATTAAGTCGTGATGACGGGGTTACAAAGGAGGAGGAACTTTCTCCAACAACTATAAAATATATTGGTGTTTTGAATAAAATTCTGGTTAAGTTTGAGGATCAAACCTTTTATATGGCCTGCGATTTTAATTTTAATCCCAATTTTATTAAAGGCTACAAAAATTCTTTTGGATGTTATATTCCTGCTCATAATAATTTGAAAATCCATGGAGAAAATAAAGAATTTATGACAGTAGATGGTATAGTTCCCTCTCGAAGAGTTGTTCAGCAGAATTATCATGCAGACGTTCCTCGATTATTTCTTGATGAAAAAACTAAAAAAATTTTGGAGATGATTTATGAATATTTCCTCCTTAACATTTAGAGATCTTCAGTATTTGATTGCTGTGGAAACCTATCGAAATTTCACAAAAGCAGCTGATGCTTGCCATGTGAGCCAACCCGCATTGAGCACTCAAATAAAAAAAATTGAAGGTTATTTTAGTTTAAGTATTTTTGAACGACAAAACAATGCTATTTTTCCTACTGCAGAAGGAAAACAAATACTTGAAATTGCAAAGTCCATCTATCAGCAAGCTGCACAGTTTCGGGAAATAAGTTGTAACCGTTCTAGCTGTTTTGAAACTGAGCTTACTATTGGTATCATTTCTTCCCTTGCACCTTATTACCCCAGTCATTTTATTTCTGCTCTGCGAGAAACCTATCCATTATTAAAAATTAAATTTATTGAAGGTTATACTGACTACCTTGTTGCAGAATTGAAGGAAGGACTCATTGATATTTTAATTTCTTCGGAAATTTTTGAAACTAAATTTCTTCAAGTTGAACTTATTTTTAATGATCCCTTTGTTGTTTGTATGAGTAAACAACATCCCCTTTATCAAAATGAATTTATTACTCTTTCTGATTTGAACACGGAACACATGTTTTTTCTCAAAGAAGGAAATTGTCTTAGAGATAAAGTTCTTGATATTTGTCCAAAGAATAAAAGAGGGAAAATAAACACAGAGAATAACATTCAGAGTATTGAAATACTCAAGAATATTGTGGCATATAATAAATCTTATTGTTTACTGCCAAGCATGGCTGAAGCTATTCCTCATTCTTTGGATTCAATCCTTGGTATCAAAAAATTTAAAGAGGAACAGGCTCCTTATTTTCCTATTCATTTTGTTTATAGAGCTGGGAGTCATAGGGAAAAGGATTTTAAGATCTTTTATAATTTTTTATTATCTCAAAGTTTAATCATAAAATAAGATAATTCTTAATATTTTTCTCATTTTTATGGAAGTATGATATTTTTTGGCCATAAAATAGGAGATTTTTTTTTAATGGAGCACCCATTCCTTCATAAGCGATTTTCTCGATTAGGCATTTCATTTCCTTTTTTTATAGCTCCAATGGTTGGACTATCCCATGTTGCGTTTCGAGAACTTATTCGGTTTTATACTCCTAAGAATTTGAGAGTCATTTGTTATACAGAAATGCTTTCAACTCGAAGAATTCCCAACGAAAAATTAGAAACGACAGAAGGGTTAAAAACCTCTGAAAATGAGTGTGACTTTATTCCTCAGCTTTTAGGAAATGATGAAAAATACATCGCTCCCAGTATAGAAAAATTAATGACTAAAGTTCCTTTTGGTTTTGATATTAATATGGGTTGTCCGGTATCTCATACGTTAAAACACAACTGGGGTGTGAGATTAATGGGTGACATAAATTACGCTGCCTCCGTGGTAAAAACTGTGAAAAAACATTCACCAGTTCCCGTTAGTGTTAAGTTGCGAGGTGGTGCTGACAAAGTAGAAGATCCAGCCTATTTGTTTGATTTCACATCTGCCCTAGAGCAAAATGGGGCTGACTTTATTACTATTCATGCCAGAACTCGTGCGCAAAAGCACAAAGGGGATGCAAATTGGAACTTGGTGGGAGAGGTACGAAACAAGCTATCTATACCTGTAATCGCTAACGGTAATATTCAGACATCGGCTGACGCCATTCAAGTCATTCAACACTTTGGTTGTGACGGTGCCATGATAGCACGTGCGGCATGTGCCAGACCTTGGATTCTTTGGCAAATAGCAGAAGATTTGGGGCTTAATGCTTGTATTTCAAATGAGCTCCTGCCTTTGCAAAAGGCTCCTCGTTCTCAATCAGATGAGGCAAAGGAATATGGAAAGGCTTGTTTAATTTTTTTGTCGTTGTTGGAAAAATATTCACAGGACGAACAATATATTTTGGAAAGATTTCGATTTTTTGTCGCTACGGGTTGCCGTTGGTTTCAATTTGGACATTATTATTGGAAAACCTGTTGCTCAGCAAAAAATATTGAACATTTGAGACGCGTAGTTACTGAATTTAATGAAAAATTTCAAAATAACATGTATGAACGCATCAATATGATATAATTGACTTTATTTCTCTAATCAAATCATATTATTGCGCCATAGTTCATTTTTCAGTATCAATTTTTTATTGAAACAGGGAATAAATGATGAAATACTAAAAATTCCTATCACACTTGTTTGCGAGGTTTCTATGAGTTTAAACGTTAAAGCACTTCCGGAAAAGTTTGTAGCATTCAAAGCCCAACAAGCAAAGGAACACAAGTGGGCTCTTAAAGAAGAGCAAATCAGCGAATTTTTCTCTCATGAATTAGGAGAGATCAAAACGAGAAAAAATGAAGAAATAAAAAATGCTTCTGAATCGTCTAAAGAGGAATCCCTGAAATCGCTAAAAATGATTATTTCAGATATCCTTTTGGAAGAATATAATCGTCAAACTGGCTTTAAGCCAAAAGACGAAAAAAAAGCGCTCAAATTGATTATTGAGCGTGTTCAAAATTCTATTAACCATGGTGGATGTTCTCCTTTGCATGAAGTCAGAAATTCTCACTTTAGTGAAAAGAGTACTAGGGTATTTTTAGCTTTTTTAGAGAACAAAGAAGCTATCAAGCATCTTGAGAATATTTGTGCTCACAGAAACACAATTGTCGAAAACAGAAAATTCAGTCTTTTTGGAACCAATTACACGAATACAGCTTCCAAGCTGATTGGGTTTATTGAAAATTTTCGGCCAGCACTTTGTCCAAATACTGGAATATTAAAAAAGCACGGTTTTAAGAATTTAGTAGCGCATAATATCTTCGCATATAATCATCGCCCTTTAGAAAAAATGGGGGAAAATATTAGTAGTATTGAGTCAGCCCTTACCCTGGATGTAGGTGAGCCAGCCTCCGGACCATATTTAGACAACTCAATTGGTCGAACTTTATACAAGTCATTTGGTCGAAGTAAAAATTCATATGTGTCAAAGTATGCATTCTCTATCCCGCCAGCAAGTGCTGAGAAAATTTGGAAAAATGTGATTCAGTTTATTAAGAGTGACTTCCAAGGCAAATACACAGCAGTTTTTGATCTCGAAAACAACCGCCTCAATATTTACAATACTCAGTACAAAGGTTCTCATCAAAGGGATGAAATCGAAACTATATTAAATTTTGTTAATCTTAAT
>JAIXXU010000295.1 GCA_027490595.1 Pseudomonadota bacterium | reverse complement strand
TTGCCATCATTGGTTCCTCTGGGGGCCTTGGACAAGCTTTTGTGAATGCTTTGTCACGCCAGTATCCCAATGCTAATCTCTATCCATTTTCTCGAACTGGAAAATATCGGATTGATTATGCCAATGAAAATTCCATAGCTGATGCAGCAGATATGGCATCAAATTTAGGTGCACTTGATCTTGTCATTGTCACTAATGGTATGTTGCATAACGGAACAATAATGCCTGAAAAATCTCTCAAAGAGTTATCCCGGGAAAAATTTCTTCAATTATTTGAAGCTAACACTATTGTACCAGCTTTGATTGCAAAGTATTTTTTACCTAAGTTAAGCATTGAAAATAAGTCTATTTTTGCTGCACTTTCAGCTCGTGTAGGAAGTATATCAGATAATGAATTAGGAGGATGGTATGCTTATCGATCATCAAAGGCTGCCTTGAATATGATTTTAAAAAATGCAGCCATTGAAATAGGTAGGCGAAATAAAAATGCAATTATCGTAGGACTTCACCCGGGGACAGTGGACACTTATTTATCAAGACCTTTTCACAAGAATCTCCCTTTAGGGCAATTATTAAGTCCTCATGAATCTGTATCTAAACTTCTAGAAGTTTTGGCATCATTAAAAACTTCTCAAAGTGGTAGATGTTTTGCTTTGAATGGAGAGGAGATTTTACCATGAATGAAAGTACTGCCAGCGAAATTATTGCGATGGCCTGGTGTGACAAAACTTCTTTTGACGTTATCCGTGAAACAACAGGGTTATCTGAAAAAGAAGTGATTCTCTTGATGCGAAAAACGTTAAAACCATCAAGTTTTCGTTTATGGAGGAAACGCGTTTCAGGGCGAACAAGAAAACATACTAAAAAATACGTGAACCAATCATGAATATTGTTTGGTTTAAAAGAGACTTGCGCGTACACGACCACGAACCTTTGCTCAAAGCATGCCAATCTGGTCAAACAATCCCTCTTTACATCATTGAACCTGAGCTTTGGCAACAACCCGATAGTTCATGGCGACATTGGCATTTCATACATGATAGCTTGCAAGATCTTGATAAATCACTTCAAAGATATGGCGGAAAATTAATTATTCGAACAGGAAATGCACTGTCTGTTTTGGAAGATTTTCGACAACGCTTGGGTGCTTTTGTTTTGTGGTCACATGAGGAAACAGGAAATGCCTGGACTTTTAAACGTGATATTTCTGTGGGGGAATGGTGCAAAGCAAATGGCGTTATCTGGCATGAACTCCCTTCCAATGGTGTTGTTAGACGTCTTAAAAGTAGAAATGGTTGGTCTCGCATAAGAAATGAGCGCATGAGCAATCAACTCATTCTTGTTCCTCAAGTGATTCCTTTTTGCTCTCAAGTTACCAGTGAACTTATTCCATCAAAAGATCATCATTTATTTGGAAAAAACATGGAAGGAAGAGCTCAATCTGGCGGGCGCACAGAGGCTGTAAAAACTCTTTTTTCTTTTTTAAAAGATCGTTCTCAAAAATACACAATGACTATTTCTAAACCGGGTGTCTCTGCCCGTCACTGTTCTCGTTTAAGTGCGCATATTGCTTACGGAACACTATCTATTCGAGAAATTGAACACGCCACAAAAAAACGAATCAAAGAAATAAATGACAGCAATATTCCAGAATCAAAATTCTTAAAAAACAACTTAACAGCTTTTTTATCGCGGTTAGCTTGGCGGTGTCATTTCGTTCAAAAGCTAGAACAACAGCCAGAAATTGAAAGCCAATGCATGAATCCTGCTTTTGAAGGGATGCGAGAATCAAATTTTCGAGAAGATTACTTTGAAGCATGGAAATATGGCAAAACTGGATACCCTTTGATTGATGCCTGCATGCGAAGTCTCATTGAAAATGGTTGGATTACTTTTCGTATGAGGGCAATGTTGGTATCTTTTGCAAGCTATCATTTATGGCTTGACTGGCGAAAAACTGCTCACTACATGGCAGGACTTTTTACAGATTATGAACCAGGCATTCATTATTCTCAATTTCAAATGCAATCTGGTGTTACGGGAATTAATGCCATCAGAATGTATAATCCTATCAAACAATCCATTGACCACGACCCCGAAGGAAAATTTATTTTGCGGTATGTTCCAGAGTTAAAAAATATTCCGCAAACTTTTATTCACGAGCCGTGGAAGTTTGAAAGTTATTCTAACCACTATTGTGAACCCATAGTAGATCATCTAAAAGCCATCAGAAATGCTAGAGAAAAACTTTCTGAGCGTCGAAAAGATTCTGGCTTTAAAGAGAACGCCAAAGCTACATATAAGAAACTTGGCAGTCGTCAGTCACGGATCAAAAAATCTAAACCGTTGCCAGAAAATAAAATACAAACAATTTTTGATTTTTAAGATCACAAAAATGATCAAAGTATTATCAACGTTTTTATTACAGGAGCCATCATCATGAATGTTCTCGATACTTTTTCTTCTGAGGAGAAAATGGAAAAAACGGCCTATGATTTTTCTTTTAACTATCTTAATAAAAATGAAAAACTCAGTCTTTCAGATTTTAATGGCAAAGTTATTTTGATTGTGAATACTGCCTCTAAATGTGGTTT
>JAIXXU010000050.1 GCA_027490595.1 Pseudomonadota bacterium | reverse complement strand
CCACAACCTGAATACTCACTGTTTTAAACGAAAATGTTTCGCCAGCTTTTGGAATACGGCCATAATGATCTATGACAAATCCTCCTAAGGTATCGAACATAAAATGGGGGGATACGGGTAAAAATTCTTTCATATTTAAATCAAAGTAACTACAAAAATCTTCAATATGAATTTTACATTCCACAAGAAACTGATGTGGCATTTGAGTAGGACGGATGACGTCTTCCTCGTTATCGAATTCATCTCGAACCTCACCCACAATCTCTTCAAAGATGTCCTCCATAGTCACAACACCACTGGTACCACCAAACTCATCTAAAACGATTGCAAGCTGTTGCTTCTGCAAGCGCATTTCTTGAAATAATTTATCCACATGTTTTGTTTCTGGTACAAACATAACCTCACGTTTTATTTTAGAAACAGGCGATTCATTGTTTGGATCATTATTTTTAAGATAGAAAAGAGCATCTTTGACATGAATAAGTCCAACTATATTATCAATTTTTTCTTCATAAATAGGGAGCCTCGAAAGACCAGTCTCGCGAAATTTTTCAATTGCCACTGGTAATATTGTGCTTTGAGGAAGGGCAACGAGATCAATGCGATGGACCATAATTTCTCGAACCATGGTGTCACCTAATTCAAAAATACCTGAAAGCATTTCATGTTTTTGTTCAGGAATAACGCCTTCCTGTTCTCCAAAATTAATTAAAAACTCAAGTTCTTCTTCTGTGATTTGAGGTTCTTCACGTGTTTTTCCCTTAATAAAGATTCTTTGCAGATTATGACTTAAAAAACTCATTGCCAGAGCAAATGGTTTAAGTATAAAATAAAATAATCGGTAGACAGAAATAACAGGAATAACGATGGAGTACGCATTTTTTTTTGCATAGGATTTTGGAATAATTTCCGCAAATAAAACAATGACAATTGTCATAACAATTGTCACCAAAACAATAGAACTATTCCCAAAATAACGACGCATTAACTCGTCAGCAAAAATGGATGCAAAAATATTAGCTAGGTTGTTACCAAGGAGAAGAGAAGCCAAAACAAGTTGAGGTTTTTGTATCCATAAATTCAAAACATTAGCTTGCTTTCCATGTAATTCCTGCAAGTGTTTTGCTTTCAAACTTGAGATACTGGTCACAGTAGTTTCCGTTAGGGAAAAAAAAGCGCTTAGACCTAAGCTAAGTATCAAAATAAAAACTTCTGGGACCAATGCATCTGTCATAATTTACCTGTAACGATGTGACACCAAGCTATACTTTGGTGTTCTTTATTTAATTGCCGTTGTAAAGATTTTTCTAGAGTTGTCATGACGCGCCAAGCGGCCTCAGAACGCTCGTGATCAAAACCTTTCAGATGAACTAGACCATGGATAATCATTTTTTCTAGTTCCGATGTTGCTAGCTCTGACAGCAGGGAGTCATCCATAAATTTTTTGCCCTTGCGCACAGGAACGAGACATACTGGCAAGCAAACCAAAATATCCCCTAAAGTTTCTTCACATTCTTGTCCTACACCAAGCCGCGACGCAGGAAAACTCAATACGTCTGTTGCATAGTTTTTTGAACGAAATGTTTTATTTGTAGACAACATTTCCTCCTGATCACAAAAACGAATGGCTACCGAAGACGAAAAATCACACATCAAAGACAAAAGATATTTCACCCGATTTTTTAAAGCTTTCGTATCCATTTTTACTGAGAAAGATTCTTCAGAAGATGTATTTTCTTTAGTGAGAAATGTATATTTCCTGCCGGAAAGACTCACAGTAATGTCAAAACGCAAAGGACGCCTACTCACGGACTTATCACTCGAAAACATCTAAACCCCTGATGAGCAAACGTAATGCATGCATCAGAATTAGAATTTCCTTGAAAAAACTCTCCATTTACTTCGCCTAACATTTTTGTACTATCCAAGAGGAGACCTTTTTCATTCAGTAAAAAAATATTCCCCAGTGAGTTAGAGACAAGAATAAAATTCTCTTTTGTCACATAAATTGATGCGATAGGCGATTTATCTGTAATTTGTTTCATCCAAAGTTCACGACCTGTGGCATGATCTACGAGAGCAATTTTTCCTGACGTCGAGCCTACAAGAATATTTTCTTCAAATTTTTTGATTTCAGCAACAGAACCCTCAGGATATTGCCAAAGAATCTGGTGATTTTTTAAAGACAAACCAACTGTCATGCTTTCACTGTTTGAAACAATCATTTTTTCACCGTCCACTAAAGGACGGGCTACAACCCCAGGAAATCGGTCGGGCCCAGCTGGCAAATGAAATTCTGTGCGTTGAACGGAATCTGCTGAGGGAACTTGAAAATGCCATCGCAAAGACCCATCAACAACAGAAAATGCCTGCACCATACCAAGGCTATTCCCAACAATAGCTTCATCACCCAGAGTCACAATACTATCATTTTCAAAATGTAAGTTATTGTCTGGCGCAAGCCTTACCGACCATAAAAGCTTTCCAGTATCCCAAGAAAATGCCTGCAAATAGGGCGATGTAGAAAGGGCAAACACACGATTTTGACTCACAATAGGGGTACTAAGAAAACCGCTTTCCGAAGAAAAAACCCATTTGACGCCATCAGGTACTTTAGGCTCCACGGAATCCACCGGAACAGAAGGCGCTTGAAAACCCTCAGCGTAAATTGGCTGGTGTCTCATGTGAGACATCATCTGGCGCGACAATAAACCCCAAAGGTTCACATTATTCCCGACAAGGTGCGGCCACTGAGAGTGAAGGCCCTGGTCTTCCACTCGAAGCAAGAAGCCCTTTGTCGTTCCTATTAGCCAAGAATGGTCATAGTACACAGGTTGAGTGGCTATTTTTCCAGGAATTGGGTAATTTCTAGTGTAAAAAGCATTCTTGAAGAAGGAAAAGCAGCTCATTGTATTCGTAAAAGGAGAAGGCCCACACTTCACCTCTTGACCACCATAGGGAGCCATAAGGCGCATTGTTGGCATAACCACAGCGGGCTCAGACGAAGGAGAAGCAGGATTCCAAGTCACAAAAGCACCGCCAGCTTCAACTAGACTTGGTTTTTGAGGGACAAGACCAATTTCTGCCAAGGCAAAAGAATTGGGAAAATAAAAAAGCATGAAACTAAATATAAAAATAAAATGTTTTCTCATGAGGGGCTTACCAAACTTAATAAAACTTTAGCTTCATGAATTCTTTCGGCACGAATTTGAGGATTGTTGGCACCGTCTACTTCTTGCTGAATAATGCGTTGCAAAACTTCCGCAGATTCTTTTGGTTTACCTTGAAATACGAACACCCTAGCTTTTAATAACATAGAAAGCTCCTTGTCCGGATTTCCAGGAAGCAAAATAGAAGAATCGAGCTGACTCAAAGCATCTGGATATCTGTTTAAGTTCATGAAAATTCCAGCAAGAATCAAACGAGTTTTTGTTTCGAGAACATCATTTTTCTTGATAAAAGGAAGTATTTTTTCTAAAGGCTCAATAGCTTCTTGAGATTTATTTATTTTTACAAGATCTCCAGCATAAACTATAGCCACGTGCCAAGCTAAAGGATGATTGAGATGACTCATAACAAACGCCTTCATTTGCTCCCGGCTTTTAGAATGAAGGTCAGAGGACTGCGGCAACACAGATTTTGAATCCATCGTAACCGGTTGCTTTGAATTTTCGGCAGCTGACTCTTCCTGCCTAAAAACATCCATCAAGGAAGCATACTCACCCGCAATTTTTTTCTCTTTGGAGTTTTTTACATTATCCAAAACAAAAAAACCAACAACAGCGGCAATAATCAAAGATAATAAAAGAATAAAATACAATCGGCGGCGTTTTGCTCGACGGATTGCCTGTGTAACATGTTCTTCAAATTGAGGCCCTTTTGCGGAAAAGGGAAAAAGAGGTTCTTTCACGGAAGCTTCCTTTGCTTAAGAAATAATCTATGGTGAGCAACTGTACCACTATAGGAAAAATTAATCCATTTGGACAAAATCTTCTCAAAACATCACAATCTAACTTTCACGGGAAAAAAGACAAAATGTTAAAATAAAAAAAATGAGAATAATATTTTTAAAGTCGATCTTTTAAAAATGACCAAGGAGGGTCATCCATGCTTGTTCTTACAAGGAAAGTAGGCGACATTATCGCCATTGGTGACGACATCAAAATTGTCGTTATGTCTATCAAAGGAAAACAGGTGCGACTTGGAATTGAAGCTGATAAATCCACAGTCATACACCGTGAAGAAGTTTACAAAAAAATGAAAAAAGAACATCCCGATATCCAGGACAATAACCTTGTTTTTTCTGATGAATTGATTCAAGAAAAAAATGATGAACAAAAATAAAGTATAGATTACATTAATTCACTTAAACTAAAAGCTATAATGAATATGACTCAGAAATAACAGAAACATCTTAACGAATGCTAGAAAGGTTACACATCAAGAATCTTTCTAATCCATAAATTTTAAAGTCTTTTATTTAATTTGAAAAGCATTTTTTCTTTGTTATCTAAATACTATCCTACCGTTGCACTATTTAACGCAATAGGACACTCAAACAAAAAAATAATATCGTCCAAAAAAGGGACACTATTTCAATCCTTGACATTATATCTTGAAAAAAAAGAAACTACATTAGTACTACAACGTTAAGTAATTTTGATGTATAATAAT
>JAIXXU010000097.1 GCA_027490595.1 Pseudomonadota bacterium | reverse complement strand
TTGAGGTACCATTTGCTCCAAAGCCCTAGCTGAAAAGTTTGATACTGTTAGAATATTGGGTAATTTTCTTAGGTTGCGAGAAACAAAAAAACGGAACTGAAATTTATAAAACATGCCAATACCTGGAAAATTCATGGCAGGGATTATGTCATGAATAAACTGTATTACCTTCTGGTGTTTGGATTTTCCGCACACAAATAAAGGTCGATCAAAATTTGCAAAGGATAACCAAATCGCATTTTGATTAGTCAATCTCATTATTTTTCGGAAAGTGAGAGAAGGCCAAAGCCAAACAGGACCATTTCTTTTTTTGAAAAAAATTCGAGAACGTTGATCATGCCACGAAGAAACCAGATGCGGGTTTTCATAAACTAAATCTTCTACCCAACGCTCTGGACTTTTATGACTCACAAGGAGCATACGGATATGTTGCACAAGAGGATCTTTCAACTCTTGCCGCTTTCGAAGCTCTTGACAACTGGCCTTAGTCAAAGCTGTAATGAAACGAGCAATCCCACTTCTTGCCTCATGATCTGCCAGGCGTACATCAAAAACAATCCAAAAATCTGTAGAAGAATTTTTTTGAACAATTTTATCAATTGATTTTTCAGGAGAAGATAGCTGGGACAAAGATAGAACCCCGATGTAAAGGAAGAGAGATATTTCTAATGATGCTCTGACTTTTTGCGATTAACATATAGCTGAGCAGCCTCAAGACGAGCTTGGGCCTTTTGCTGCGCAAAAAGCGCTCGAACTTTATCAATACTCTCATCACTCGCTGAGGAACTCAACCGTTGATTTGCTCTTTCAAGAGCATTTTGTGCACGATTAGTATCAATTTGCTCAGCAGTTTCAGCAACATCAACAAGTAAAATAACCTTATCCCCAGTAACTTCTGCAACACCACCTGCTATGAGCAGAAAACCGGAAGTGTTTTGTTGGGCATAAACTAAAACGCCAGTTTTTAAGGTCGTTACGAGAGGGGCGTGGCCTGGAAAAACACCAATAACGCCAGAGTCACCTGTAAAATAGACACTTGAAACGGCCTCACTCAATATTCTATGAACTGGAGAAAACACTTCCAGTCGTAAAGATTCAGTCATGAAAAGTTACCTTTATCAAACAGATACGCCCATTTTTTTTGCTTTTTCAACAGCTTCTTCAATCGTTCCAACCATATAAAATGAAGACTCTGGAAGATGATCCCACTTGCCGTCGCAAACTTCTTTGAAACCACGCACGGTATCAGCAACTTTTACATAGCGACCAGGGTTTCCTGTAAAGACTTCTGCAACATGAAATGGCTGAGATAGAAAACGCTCAATCCGACGAGCTCTACCAACAATGGCTTTGTCATCATCAGAAAGTTCATCCATACCCAAAATAGCAATGATGTCTTGAAGTTCCCTGTAACGTTGCAAAATTTGTTGCACCCGACGGGCCGTTTGATAGTGTTCTTCACCAACAACATAGGGATCTAGGATTCGACTTGTTGAATTTAGTGGATGAACAGCTGGGTAAATCCCCTTTTCAGTCAAAGAACGATCTAAGTTAGTCGTGGCATCCAAGTGCGCAAAAGTAGTTGCTGGTGCAGGGTCTGTATAGTCATCCGCTGGAACATAAATTGCCTGAACAGAGGTGATCGAGCCTGTGTTTGTAGAGGTAATGCGTTCTTGCAAGGCACCCATTTCTGTTGCCAAATTTGGCTGATAACCCACAGCAGAAGGAATACGACCTAAAAGGGCCGAAACCTCCGCTCCAGCTTGAGTAAAGCGGAAAATATTATCAACAAAGAAAAGAACATCTTGATTTTGTTCATCACGAAAATACTCGGCTACAGAAAGACCTGACAAAGCCACGCGAGCTCGCGCCCCTGGCGGTTCATTCATCTGACCATAAACAAGAGCAACCTTATCAAGAACCCCTGAGTCCTTCATTTCATGGTAAAGGTCATTACCCTCACGCGTACGCTCACCAACACCGGCAAATACAGAATAACCACCATGTTGTTTAGCAATATTGTTGATTAATTCCATGATAAGAACTGTTTTACCAACTCCAGCTCCACCAAAAAGACCGATTTTTCCGCCCTTTTGGTAAGGAGCCAAGAGGTCAACTACTTTGATTCCTGTTTCAAGCATTTCAAGCTTAGTGCTCTGTTTCGTAAATTCTGGTGCACTTCTGTGAATAGGTCGAAATTCTTTAGATTCAATTGGACCTTTTCCGTCTACAGAATCGCCAGTAACATTCATAATACGCCCTAAAACGCCTGTTCCCACAGGAATGGTAATTTGCTTTCCTGTATTCCGAACTTCACCGCCTCTTGCGAGACCATCAGTGGAATCCATTGCAATAGCGCGGACAACATTGTCACCAAGGTGTTGTGCAACCTCCAGTACGAGATTTTCTTTTTCGGAATTAATGGAAGGGTTTGTCATCTTGAGCGCTGTGAAGATCTCGGGAACATGGCCTGCTTCAAATTGCACATCCACCACCGGCCCCATGACCTGTATTACTCTACCTAAATTCATAAATTGTGCTCCAATCAATACATCTTACATAAAGTTAAATGAGTTAGTTTACAAACCAACAATTCTTATACGGCCTCAGCTCCACTGATAATTTCAATCAATTCCCTAGTAATAGCGGCTTGTCGAGCACGCTGGTAGGTAATTTGAAGCCGTCTTTCCATTTCTTTTCCGTTACGAGTGGCATTATCCATTGCTGTCATGCGGGCGCCATGTTCACTAGCTACAGCTTCCAAGAGGGACTGAAATATTTTAGAAGCTACGAAACGTGGCAAGAGAGAGTCAAGCAAGTCTAAGAGTTCAGGCTCAAACGTTGGCTCGGCGGTAGACACAACATGCTCTGGATTCACAGGGAAGATATTTTTAGACGTAGGTATTTGAGTCATTGCAGACTGAAACTGATTAAAAACGACACACAATTTACCTATTTTACCTTCAGAATATAACTGCTCGAAGGCGGTAGCAAGAGAACGAGCCATTTCAAATGTTGGTTTTTCAAAAGAAAGAGACACCTGAACCAAACCATCTCCAGAAAGAAGTTCAGAAGGATTTGTCATATAATCGGCTTCGGTTAATACCTTGGCTTCACCAAATTTATTTTGAGATAATCTTCGCATTCTTGCAAAAACTTGAAACGCTTTTTTGCCTAGACAAACAATTTTTGTAGAAAATCCTTGTTGGTCAAGCTCTTCTTTGAGTCTAGTGGTCTGCTTAACCACGCTAGAATTGTACCCACCACAAAGTCCTCGGTCAGAAGAAATCACAACCAAGCAAGCCATTTTACTTGTGCCTTCTTGTAACAAAGGGTGATTTAAATTTCCATGCAAATAGGAAACAACTCTAGATACCAAAGCATCAAGGTTGCGTGAATACTGACGAGACTCAAACACTTGATGTTGAGCTCGCCCCAGTTTAGCAGCAGAAACCAACTTCATAGCTTTTGTTATTTGCTGGGTATTTTTTGTACTTTTGATTCGAGTTCTGAGGTCTTTAAGACTTGCCGGCATTTTCTACAAACCTCTTTGTGAAGGCTTCTAACGCAGCCTTAAGTTGATCTTGCAACTCAGGACTCATTTTCTTACCAGTGGCCATTTGTGAGAGTATATCACTATGAACACTATCAAAATGATCTTGAAGCTGTGACTGGTAGGAACCAACTTGATTTACTTCTAAACCATCTAAATACCCATTGATACCAGCAAAAATCGCGAGGACCTGTTTTTCCATTGACAAAGGACGATACTGTGCTTGCTTAAAAAGCTCAGTCAGACGAACGCCACGCGCCAATTGCTTCCTGGTTGCAGCATCAAGATCAGATGCAAACTGAGAAAAGGCGGAAAGTTCCCGGTACTGTGCTAACTCAAGACGCAAGTTACCAGCCACTTGCTTCATGGCAGCAGTCTGTGCAGCTCCACCCACACGAGAAACAGAGAGTCCTGTATTTACAGCAGGACGAATACCTGAGTTAAAAAGGTCTGCTTCAAGAAAAATTTGACCATCAGTAATAGAAATAACGTTTGTAGGAATATACGCAGCAATATCATTTGCCTGAGTTTCAATGATAGGGAACGCAGTTAGGCTACCAGCACCCATCTCATCGTTTAGTTTTGCAGCCCTCTCCAGAAGTCGGCTGTGCAAGTAAAACACATCACCAGGGTAAGCTTCACGACCAGGAGGGCTTCTGAAAAGAAGAGATAGCTCACGATAAGAGTGA
>JAIXXU010000084.1 GCA_027490595.1 Pseudomonadota bacterium | reverse complement strand
AATACGAAACTCTTCTACAGTTCCTGTTTTAGCATTAAAAATAGCGTATAAAACTTTTTGCATATTGTCTTCCTTAGGCAACAATTTTAAAGGAAGGAAATCTGTCGGTAGTTTTGAAGGTGGGTTGTCAGACTGCACAATGGAAGTTGGAACCTTAGAAAGTGATGCAACTTCGTCTGAAGTCCAAGCACTCACATGAAATTTTTTTCGAATATTTTCAGGATTCGTAAGTAAGGTAATATAATTCATTTCCAAAACAGATGAACGAAGATGTTGAGCATGATTTAACTCCGGAATGTATTTCCAAAAATCATTGCCATTGTTGATATAAATTTCACGTCTTGGATTAAAAATTTCAAAGCGAAAACGTTGAGGAACAGCAATAGACAATCGACCTTCAGAAAGAGTTGTCTTATGCCTAAGGGCAGAATAAAATTCTTGCTTAAATTTAATTTCAAAACTCTTGTGCTTTTGAATATTTAGCAACAATTTATTAAATTTTACGTCAAAAGGGGACTCCGCTCCAAAAGCAGCCGGACTAAAAACGAAAATAACAAAAAAGAAAAAAAAAGAAGTTTTCATACTACAATTTGACCTCTATTAATTTTGATAAAAACATCCTCCAGGGTTGGTTTTTTGGTTTCAAATGAATTCACAATGAAGCCTTGTTGAGCTGACATATCTTGAACTATTTGCATAAGATGAGGAATTTCTCCAAACTTTTCTGGTGGTAAAAAACAAATAGCTGTAAACGTTTTTGTTGAAGTTTTGTTCAAAGAAGAATTATTTTCTTCAACAAGAAAGCCTTTTGGAGACAGCATCTGGCTAATAACATCTACTGAAACATGATTTTCACAAGTAGTTAAATGAAAACACACCTTTTGATTTCCACCCATCGATATGATTTCTTCATTTGTTTTTAAGGCTACAAGCTTTCCAGAACGCATGATTCCTATGCGATGACAAAGTGCTTCAGCCTCTTCAAGATAGTGAGTGGTTAAAATAATGGTCATATTTTGTTGATTGAGCTCTCGAACGAAGTCCCACAAAGAATGCCTCAATTCCACATCTACACCTGCAGTAGGTTCGTCCAACACTAAAACTTTTGGCTTATGAACAAGAGCGCGCGCTATCATCATGCGACGCTTCATCCCGCCACTTAGTTCGCGTGTCGTTTTTTTTATATGTGGTTTTAGCATGAGTGTTTCGAGTAGATAGTCAATCCATTCTTTGTCAGGTTTCACACCAAAAAATTTACTTTGAAGATTCAACAGTTCAGGAAGTTCAAAAAAGCTGTCTACAATAAGCTCCTGTTGCACAATACCAATGCTGCGCTTTACCAGGGAAGGATATTTTGTCACACTAATTCCATCGACAAAAACGTCGCCCGAGGAAGCTTTGTTAATTCCACCCAAAATTTGAATCAAAGAGGTTTTTCCCGCTCCATTCTGGCCTAAAAGACCAAAAAACTCTCCCCGCTCAATACAAAGATTCATATTTTCTACGGCTTGGTATGATTCTTTTTTATGTGGCAAGTTATAGGATTTTTTAACATCACGAAATTCAATTAATGCCATTTTAATTCCTTAAGCCGAAGCCTTTTTTAATAAACCGGTAGGCAATAGAAAATGCCAAAACACCAAACAAAGTTGACATCGAAAAAGAAAGCCATGGACTGACATCAGCTTTGCCTAAAACAGCGGAACGAAACATGGAAACCACATAAAATATGGGATTAAAAAACTTTAGGCTTTGAACCCAAGGGGGAAATGCTTGAAAAGAAAAGAAAATACCTGAAAAAAAAGATAAGGGTTGGATTACAAATGATGAGACAATTCCTACTTGATCAAAGTTTTTAGCATACGTACCAACGATAACGCTAAGGCTAGAAAAAATAATAGCTGTAAGAGATATGGCCAGAAAAAGCAAAAAAATATTTAATGGAACAATCGTGTGAGAACAAATCATGCCTACAAAAAGAACAACAACAGAAACAATAGTGGCACGAACCATCGCACCACCAATATAGGCACAAAGTAAACCCAAATCAGAAACTGGCGACATCAGAACATCAATCAGAGAACCTGTCCATTTTCCAATTAAGATACTGCTCACGGGGTTTTGGAACGAAGCACTCACATTTTCCATTGTCATCAGACCAGGAATGAGAAAAACAACATAGGGAACACCGTGTGAAAACGAATATGCTCCCGTTTTTTCCATCACTCCCCCAATGAGAATTCCAAAAAGAACAAAATAAAGAAACGCTGTTCCAAGCGGAGTGAAAACAGTCTGCGCAGGGACAACTAAAAAACGACGCACCTCGCGTTCCCAAATTCCCAAGGCTGGTAAATAAGAATAGAATTTTGTTGGCTGACTTAAAAAATTTTTAATATTACGCATTAGAAATCCAATTGTAGTTGAGCACCATACCAAGGGTGATTTTCGTCATCATAACTAAAATTTGGCAGAAAATTCCAGTGTATTTCAGATTCTTGCGAAGCTATTTTTTGAGCCTTAATTTCATGATCCACATCTTGGACACGAAAGAAAACAGATGAACCAATGATGGTTCCTGCCAAAGCCCCAACAAGCACATCAGAAGGATTGTGAGCGTGATCTGGAATACGAGAATAAGACACAAGCGAAGCCCCTGCGAATGAAACAAAAGAATAAAAAATATTTAAAAACTCATTGGATGAAAATTGAAACATCATAAGGCTTGTGTAGGTTGCAAAATTAAAAACGTGGGTCGCATGCCCGCTGTAAAAGGAAGCTCGAGCATTATCTGTGGGAACTCGGTCGTATGAAGCTAATTCCTGATCATAATCAGGCCTTGGCTTTTGAAAAATTGTTTTTGCAGTAGATGCTGCCAGTTCTGTTAAAAGAATAGAATGCAAAAAGCCACGAAACTGAAGCCCCAAATGAAAGTCCGGATTGGAAAAAACAAGTCCAGTAAAAATTGAGGAACCAATACCTACAGCCAAAGGAAAAAGGAGCTTGCCCGAATAGGTTGTACGCTTGGTTTTTTCTCCGGTGAGCTCTTGAAAAATAGGAAAAAGTGTATTTGATCGTGGTGTATAAGAATGGTTTATTGCACCAATTAAGCTTATTTCAACAGGTAAAGTATAAACATCTTGAGACAGTTCGCCGGGCCTGAATAACAAGGTTTCCTGAGCTGCAGGAGAGGTTGGCAAAGAAGGAGGCAAATCATAAGAAAACACTATACGACTCTCCAGGAATTATAATAAACTGAGTTTTTGTTTAAAATAAAGATTCTTTAGAAAAATTTCTCTTTGCTAACCAAACAAGTAAGCCTAAACCAATCAGAAAAAAGATAGCACAAAGCAATTGACCCATTGTCACGATTTGCCACCAAAGGGTACTTGGAAACGAACCAAGAGGAGCCCAAGCCATATGGTTCAAAAACAAGTAATTCACTTGAATGTCCGCTTCACGAAAATACTCCATGACAAAACGATAAAGACAGTAAAATATTATGAAAAAAGCAGAAATAACACCATCTTTTTTTCTAACAATACCCAAGCGAGATAAAAGAAAAAGCGTTAAGAACAAAAGCCAGCCTTCACCAAGACTTTGATAAATTTGACTAGGATGACGGGGAACCGCACCAGCCTGCGGAAAAACAACTGCCCAAGGAATATGACTTTCAATAGGTCTGCCCCATAGTTCACCATTGAAAAAATTACCAATTCGTCCAAAACCTATTCCTACTGGAGCGATAAAACAAATTTTATCTGCAATATGAAAAAAAGATAATTTATATCTTCGACAAAAGACCACAAGTGCAATCAAAATTCCAATAACAGCTCCATGAAACGACAAGCCTCCTGCCCAGGTTGCTAAGGCTTCCCATGGATGAGAATGGTAGTAATCCCAGTTGTAAATAAAAACATAAGCACAACGAGCGCCCAGCAGCATGCCAATGATCAAATATGCAATTAATGTTACCAGTTGATTTTCGTTTAATTGAAGCTTTCCTTTTTTAATCCAGTACAAACTAGAAAAATAAAGAGTTAAAAAACCAATTAAATACATTGTACTATACCATCGCAAACCCCAACTAATGTGAAATTTTTGAAAACCGAATAATGTGAGAAAAATAAGAAGAAGATAAACAAGAACAGATTCAATTACTTCGCGACAAAATGCATTGACAACAAAAAGTCTGTTGCCAAACCATCCCCCGACAAAGAAAAGGAGGAGTAAGGGAATACCCCACAAACTTGTGACCCATTGAAAAGGAATGTCTTTTACTAAGAAGATGTAGGGGCTTAAATCAAACGTCCAGTAATTGTGTTTTAAAATCAAGTCCATTAGTATTTCTCCGGTGCAATTTTGCATTTCATGGTTTACCATAGTTT
>JAIXXU010000300.1 GCA_027490595.1 Pseudomonadota bacterium | reverse complement strand
GAAGCAAGGGTTTTTTTTTTTTTTTTTTAGAAGGCTATAAAGTTGTTAATATTGTTATTCTTGGGAATTCTAAAACCAACCGCGAGTATATTGGTCAATATGTATACTTGAAAAAGGACTCTCCGTTTTCTTATGAGTTGTATAAAAAAACCATAACCGATTTAAAAAACTTACAAGTATTTTCAAAAGTACGAGGGGACATTTATCCCAACAAAGATGACAAATCTTTAGAAGTAGTTATTGAAGTAGCTGAAAAGTGGACTATGTTGCCCTATTTAATTGCCGGTTCTGGGGGAGGAAGTTCTTACTTTGCTGTAGGTTTATACGATACCAATTTTATGGGCAGATTTTACACCTTTAATTTTACCTATGGCTGCAAAAATAATAATTGTTCGTCGGTTATTTTTTTTAGAAATCCCAAATTATTTGGCAAATCTATCACCTATGTTATCAATCCCGCGTATTACCACCAAATTTATTATATCTATAATTCATCGCGAAATTTAGTTGGCGCATTTTCAAATGAACAAGCTTATTTTCTCACAAATTTTGCTTATGAATTAGGAGACAGTTCCAAAGTAGGCCTTGGAATTTTGTATCAAAATAATTTTATTTCTCAGTCAGGCTTGTCAGTATTTGAAAGCAGAAACAATTCCCAGCAACGTTATGCTCTTCCACCTTCGTCATCCTCTACTGCATTAGAGGGAAGTATTTCTGTTGGTGAGGTCGACTACGATGGCCTTGTTGCCAACGGTGTTAATTTTACTTCTGTAGCAACCAGTACTATGAACGCCTATGCCAGTGACACCGATAATTATACAGCACTCAACAATACTCTTCTTTACTTTAAAGAGCTTCCTTTACTTGGCGATTCCTATTTTGCTTTTCGTGGCAATGTGAGTGCCACATCAAGCAGTATTCAGTCTCAACAGTACTTTTTAGGAGGGCTTGATAAAATTCGTGGGTTTTATGATGGAGAGTTTGTCGGTAAAGTGACGTGGTTTTCAAATACAGAATTTCGTATCACAAGTTTTATGAACGATCTCATTGCGTTGCAAAATGTATTTTTTACTGATTCAGGAGTTGCTGCCAATTCTTTTTCAGGTGTGTTTCAAAAAAATACAGCTGTCAGTGTTGGAAGTGGCTTTCGTATTTTATTCCCTAATGTGAATAAAATTGCCATTAGAGTAGACTTCGCTTATACGCTGAACCCTTTTCAAACCTGGGGCATTAGCTACGGTTTGCTTCAGTTTTTTTAACCACTCACAGTTTATTTCCAACCAAGTCCAATATTACCTCAATAAGCTCAAAGCAGCGGCGGGACTTTGGTTTGCTTGTGAAAGAACTGAAACACCAGCCTGTTTTAAAATATTTGTCTGTGTAAGTCTTGCTGTTTCTTCTGCGAAGTCAGTATCGCGAATACGACTATTGGCTGCCGAGTAACTTTCTGTTTGTATGGCTAAGTTACTAATGGTCGAATTTAGGCGATTTTGAGTGGCACCCAGCTCTGAGCGGTAACGGGCAACTTTCTGAAGTGCTTGGTCAATTTTTTCAATAGATTGTTGAGCTCTATGTTTAGAATTTTGCACATCATCCTCTAAAAATACACCGGCAGAATCAGTTGATTCATCAGTTGAGGCACCAATATTTAATCCATCTTCCCCAGTTCCAGTATTTAGTTTGTCAAAATTTAACCTAATAATGTTCACGGGATTTTTGTCAAAAGGACCAGAAGCATCCGGAGAATCTGTAGATCTACTCCAGTTTTTTCCAACCTGAACTTCGAAGGGTGGAGGTGTTGCATTTTTTCTGAACGATTCCGGAAGATTTTTAGGATCACCCGCCAAGAGCATTTGTCCATTGTATTCAGTTGACATGGTAATACGATCAATTTCGTCTTTGAGAGCATTATATTCTTTATGGATAAAGCTACGTTCTTCATTACCTATGGTATCTGAAGCACCTTGAATTGAAAGTTCTCTGAGTCTAGAAAGAATATTTCCAATCTCATTCATGCTGCCTTCGGCTGTTTGTACCAACGATATTCCATCGTTGGCATTTCGTTTTGCCATATTCAAACCACGAATATCCGCTTTCAACTTTTCACTGATAGCAAACCCAGCTGCGTCATCAGCAGCCTTGTTAATGCGCGAACCAGACGAAACCTTTTCCATAGACTCATCATTGGCCTGGGTGGTTTTTGCCAGGTTTGATTGGGCATTCATCGATTGAAGGTTAGTTAGTAATTGGAGACCCATATAATTTCCTCCTGAAATATGCCTAGGAACTCTTTTCCCAGCTTAACAGTGCTATCGGCAGAATTTATACGGTTTAAATCATTAAAAGTGCTTGTTGCTATTTGACAAAAATATCGTCAAAAAAATGTGAAAAAGTGTTCATCATGGCTGTCATTCTAAGAATGATGAACGCTTCGTTTTTTAACAAATATCGTCAGAGAGACAAAAGAGCTTCTATAGAGTGCGGGCAGATAGGCTCAATGAGTTTATGAATGGCTCTTGCTAAATTTCTGATTTCCAATTGTGCGCCTTGATGATCGCGGAGTTTGATAAAGTGAACAGTTGCTTCCAAGGATGTTGTCCAGATGAGAGAGTTTTTAAAACTCAAAGGCATCACCATTCTTGCTTGTTCTTTACAAACACCAAGCTCCAAAAGCTTTTTATAGCTGGTAAAACTATTTTCTAAAGCATCCTTGTAAACCTGGAGAGCAAGATTATTGTCTTCTACAATTTCTCCCTCAAGCGAGGCTTGCTTGTTGCTCTTGTGCTGCTGGCGAAACTCAGAGGGAACGTGAAATTCAGGATCAAATTCAACATAGCGTCCCGAAATTTCATTCCATGTAGTGGCGGACTCCCTAAATTCGCCACTTGTGTAGGCGCATCCTACCTGGTGTTTGTAAAGTTGCCTGCAAACAACCTCTGAAATATCCTCGAGAGTAAAAGAGAAAACAACATGGCGAAAAGGGCTCATATGTTTATGGGAAGCTAAATATTTGATAAGCTTTATGTCTTTTTCTTCAAGTTCGGTTTTTCTTTTTCCAAAACTTACTCTGGCAGCATTCACTACAGACAGATCATTACCCATGTGGTCTACAAGAGTTACACTGCCGTCATCGACGGGCAAAGTTTTTAGCAATGTGGTGGTCATAGGATGCTCCTTCGAGTTTTTAAAAAGGCTTTATGCAGCGTGTAATAAATGCAGGAGTTTTGCCAAAAAATCAACATAGAGAGGCCTAATATATTCTGTTTTAATTATCAAAATATTAACACACGAATAAATCAGGGAGATGCTCTTTGAACGAGTACATTTTTGAACGTATACAAAAATTTGAAAGTGATGCAAATACATACAAATGCTTATTCCCATGTGTGTTTCAATTCCAGGATTTTTCGAATTTGTGGGAACGTTGGTCCAGCATTCACAAAAAAGCCTTGCTGGCTTCCATGCCTCAAGGTCATAAATTTTCTATTACAGCTGAAAATAATAGTGATTTATTTTTTCAGCAATTTCTCCTCAAAAGAAAGAGAATGAGCTCTGTTCTCCACCAAAAATTAAAACATATTAGCCAAGATAATAAGGATGTTCTCTCTCAGTATAGACAAATGATGGAGCTATATTCTGAAAATTTTTTGTCAGCATTGGTTGAATTAAAAGAACATCTTTCAATGGAGCTCTTAAAAGCACAACAAGTAAGTAAAGCCACAAAAGCTTACACTCAATTTTATACCCAAACTGTGAGGTAAAACCATGGATTCTGCTAAGAGGGTAGCATTTGTTGCGCCACAATTGCCTCACCTTTGCGAGCTTGAAATTTTAAATGCTTGTGCATGTGAATTAAAGGTTCCTTGTGTTTTAATAACTAGTAAAAGCGAGGAAAAGAATTTTTTTGAATTTGTAAAATCTTTAAAATTATTTGATATTCCTCTTGCTTTAAATCTTCTCACTTTGGAAACTATTCCAGAAAATAAATCATTTTTAGCTGGTCTTGAGAATGAATTGGACAATTTTCATTTAGTAATTGGTTTTGGAGAAGGAAACCTTGCCAGTTACCAATGTATAAAATCTAAAAGCCAAAACAAATCCAGATTTTTGGTGTGGCAAACATCCTCCAGGCCTCCTCTTGCTGACTTTAATAACAGGAAAAATTCTGCAGCACATTCAATCAGAGAACGAACAATTAGAGCTGAAGTTCTAAGAAATACTGATGCTCTTCTTAGCTTTGATAAAGATGGGGCTACATGGGCTTTTTTGGAAGATGTGAGTGCGCAAAGAATTAAGAGGCTATCACGATGTGTAAATTTTTCTCGTTTTTCTCATGAGATTTCTCTTATTCGAAGGCAAGAATTAAGAAGAATTTTAGGATTACCTGAGAGTGATTTTATTTTTTTACATTCAGGCCCTCTTGAAGTGGAATCTGGCGCTATAGATTCCTTATTAGCCTTTAAGAATTTACAACAAAGTTATTCAAGTTATGAAGGAAAAACTAAGCTTTGTTTTATTGGTTCAGGGTCTGCCGCTGCCTACTTACGCCAGATGGTAGTAAATCTTAAATTGGAAAATGAAGTTTTTTTCCTCAGTCCAAGCAATCATCTTGATGAAATTTCGGGAAACCTTTTCACGACGGTTCAATCGTTATGCGACAGTTTAATTTATGGTCCACTTGTACCTACAAATGGTGACACATTTAAATGTTTTGATGGAACTTACGATGTCATGTGTGCTTTAGCCTCGGGCCTTCATGTCATTTCAAACGGTGCTAATTGGATTGGAGATTGGGTCGGGCGTTTCTACAAAACGTTTTCTTCGGGTAATATCCATAGTTTAACTCGACTTATGCATGATGCTATTGATAAACAAGATAAAATAATCTCGGTCAAAAATTCCATAAAAAAAGCTATGAAAAATGAGTTTTCCTTCGCAAAAACAGTGAAGGAGCTTTC
>JAIXXU010000213.1 GCA_027490595.1 Pseudomonadota bacterium | reverse complement strand
CCTGAAACATTAGTTCAAGACATGTATGACATTCTTGAAGAACGATATGCAAACAAATTCACAATCATCACAAGCCAAATTCCTCTAGAAAATTGGAAAGAAGTTATTGAAGACCCTGTGGCATTAGAGGCAATTCTTGATAGGCTTGTCCATGGTGCAATTAGACTAAACATAACAGGTGAATCAATGCGTAAAAAAAGGGCACAAAAACTGTAACTTGACAAACCATCCGGAGCCAGTGGAAATTATAATACTGAAACTCTTACAGCATTCTGTTGGAGGTGGCTCCCTTTCAGGAAATCAAGTGGCTCTCTTTCAGGAAATTCAGCAGCTACATTTATTCGAAACTTAGCTTTATATTTTGTGGTGCAATAGTCGCTCATAGTTCATACACTTACCAACATAAATTGGAGCAAGGCATAGAAAGTAAATACAACCCATAAATTTCCTTGTTTAGATCCCGAGACAATATTAATAAACAGCTTCACTAAAAGCGGCTTTAAGGTGTTATCGACGGTGATCAAGCACATCACTAAATAGATGCCAAACACCCACTTTTATTGGGCCCTATATTTGCGATGATGAATCTAAGTACGCCCCTGAAATTATTATGACCCCCAGGATGTTCCAAAAGATTTGCCACCATCAACGGTAATGTATGCTCCTGTTATATGAGACGAATTTGCATTTGATGCGAGCAACAACAAAGCGCCATCTAAATCTTTTGGTATTGCAACAAAACTCATAGAAATCTGTTCAGCAAACTCTTGTCGTTGTTGATCTGTGCCCAATTTGTGATCTGTCATAGGGGTATGAAAAAGACCAGGGGCTATGGAATTAATTCTGATTTTATACTTTGATAGCTCGGTCACTAAAGAGTCACAAAGATGCACACCAGGAGATGGATTTAAATACTATTTTCACAGAATAGATAAATTTATCGAAGTGCTAGGTATTCTGTATCAAGATCGATATTCCGAATTATGGCTTAGTTGAACTGATGAATGTGGGTTTCAAGTTAAATTTGTCCTTTTTTGACGTAATAAAATATAACTTAAAAGATAGAGCACGTAAGGAGTCAAAATTGCTGAGAGTGACCAAATAAAAGGATTGATAATATCATTTTGCATGAACATATTCGATTTAAAATTAAAATAATATGTTAATAAAAATGGTAAGGCGATAGGGATAAGTGGAATTAATATCACAAGCCAGCTCATTTTTAGCAAGAGAAATCTTCTTTTAAAAGGGTTTAAAAATAAAAGAGATAGAAAAAATGGAACCCCTGTAAAAACAGCACCGCATATTATTGAATAAACACTACAATTACAACTTGTCTTGAAAAAAGAAAGGACATTAAACAAAAGCTGATCCATTCCTATAAACCAGTGTGGGCAAAATTTTAGGCTTATAAAATATCCAATAAGTGAAAATAGTAAGTATAATAAAGCAAGTTTTATTTTTGAGTCTACAAGTTTTTTCGATATCTTGTTTTTTATGATTTGTAAATTCGGTTCTGATTCATTAATAAACAGATTATTTCTTTGTTTTTTATAGTCAAGAAATTCATCATATAATGAGTTTATATTTTTTTTCATTTTATTCCTTTGATTTTTTCTCTAAGAATATTTTAATTGTTTTTAAGGCTCGCTCATAAGCTTTTCTTAAAGCGGTTTCACTTTTCCCAATTTTGTTTGACATCTCTTTAAAACTCATTCCATCATTATGCCTCATTTCAAATAAATTTCTTTCCTTTAACTTTAAACTATTAAGTGCTATTTTAACTTGTTCAAATTTTTCTTCTTTCCAATCCTCTTCTTCTTGAATTATTTTCTCTCTTTCACACTTTATAAATATTTGGCATTCTCCTAAATTTATATTTTTATTTATGATTGGCATATTTTTTCTTAACCAATCGATACAAGTATTGTGTACAATGGTAAAAAACCAAGGAAGCGCCTTTCGTCCTTTTTCATAATGATGAATATTTTTATCTAGCTTCATAAAAACCTCTTGCACGACATCATTCATATCATTGCGAGGAACTCCTCTTTTTAAAACATATGAGCATACTTTCAAGACATGCCTTTTAAAAAAACAGTCAAAGGCAGCTTTATCTCCTTCAAACCAAAAATTTAAAAGCTCTTCATCTGTAGCAAGCGAGTAATCGTTTTCGATCATAATTATATCCTTCACGTCATCCTCACTCATTACGAATGAAAATAATGGATGTGACAAATTTAATGCGTCATTATTTTAAGTCACATTTTTCTTGTAAGTTCGTAAATCTAAATGAGTAGAACTCATAATTTTTAGCATTACGAGAAAAATTTTATTTGTCGAGACACTATGAAAGGGCGACAGCGTGGAAAAAACAGAAGGTATCTCATCTGATATTAAGTATCCACATTTTTTTCATGCAATTATTTGTTTTTTAGGTGTACTGTTATTTGTTTTTTATGGTGTTTTTTATTTAAAGACATGTGTGCACAGTATTATGCTTTTTTGCATCGTATGGGTTTCCGTGAATGCTTATTTTGCCGGAAACAAATACGATAGCATTAAAGTCGGAATGCATTCCTCAATAAAAAGGGCCGTACCTGT
>JAIXXU010000230.1 GCA_027490595.1 Pseudomonadota bacterium | reverse complement strand
TGAAAGTTGGTATCACAATGGAAACTTTAAGCATGACAAGCTCACATGAGAATAAATTTTTTTACGTCATAAAAAAATAGGTTTGACCTATTTGGACGAGATACTATTGAGGATTACAAGAATTGTCATCTTAAAACCGTACTTGTTTTCCAAATACTTACGTACACTCAAGCGAATGTCTTCTTTTAAAACCGGCACGCCGCCATTTTTACCTTTTTTAACTTTGTTTTGTAATGCATTATCAAAAATCTTGTCACAACGAATTGATAGATCTTTTTCATCAATAGACACCCCGCGACATGCAATTCCTACTGGGGCAAGAAGCTTATGATCAGGCGAGAAACAAAAACTTACAGTAACAACCCCACTCCTAACCAACGACACTCTTTCTTTATAAACAAAGCTGTCACGAGAATATATACCACCAGGACACACATAATCCCGACCACTTGAAACATTATCGATAACACCTACAGGTTCAGGTCCCGCAACCACAACATCACCATTTTCTGCAAGAAAGCAGTTTTCAGGCATCACCCCAGACTCCATTGCTAGAAGTCTGTGTTGCTTAAGGTGGCGGTAAGTACCATGAACAGGCATAAACGCTTTGGGTTGAGCAATGCGAATACACTCTTTTAAATCTTCTTTAAAACCATGACCACTTACGTGGATAGAGCGATCCTCTTTTGCAGTAATCACCTGACAATCAAGACGACTTAACTGGGTGACAAGTGCATCTATAGCTTTTTCATTTCCAGGAATTGAACGCGAAGATAATAATACAGTATCAGCTAAAGTTACCTGAAATTCAGACACACTACCCCATGCCAGACGACTTAATCCTGAAAACATTTCTCCTTGGCTACCCGTACATAAAATACACAATTTTTCACGAGCATACTTGTGAGCTTCTGAAATAGGGATAATGTCCTCAGGATCATAATGAAGATAACCTAAACGACTGGCAATTTCTGAGTTGCGAAACATACTTCTACCAAACAAAACAATTTTTCGTTTTGTTGACTTTGCAGCACGAAAAATACTTTGCAAACGCCATACATTGCTCGCGAACGTGGCAATAATTACGGCTCCCTTACAAGTTGATAAATAATTAGCAATGGAAGGCAATACATCCGATTCACTATTATCCGTACCTTGCTGAAAGGAGTTTGTGCTATCACTCATCATCAAAGTTACAGTTTTTCCCGTGAGGATTTTTTTCAAACTTTCATGAGTCATGGTTTTTTCAGGAGGATTTTGGTCAATTCTAAAATCACCCATGTGCAAAATATTTCCAAGTTTTGACTCTAGAAATAACCCTGCGGCGTCTGCAATACTATGATTTACGGGAAAAGGCGTTACCTTTAAATTACGAAACAAAACAGGTTGATAAAATTTCCATACGTTGAATATAGCTCGTGAAATACCAGCATCTTCAAATTTAGCTCTTATCAGTTCAATCGTAAATTCAGTTCCATAAACAGGAGCTGGGTATTTTTTATAAAGATAACTTAATGCCCCAATGTGATCTTCATGGCCATGGGTAATAAGCCAAGCATCTGGCTTTAATAAATTTTGATCAATAAAAGAAGTATCTGGCATAATTAAATCAACGCCAATATGAGAAGCATCAGGAAAAAGAGCTCCTGCATCCACAAAAAAAACACGATCTTCAATTAAAAAGATCGTCATATTCATACCTATTTCGCCGCACCCACCAAGGGGGATAATGCGAATGTTCCTTTGATTTTTTTTCATTGAAATCCGTTCAAATTTTTAAACTCCACCGAAGCTTATAATGACATTTGCAGAAGCCTCTTGGAAAGTAGACGGTGTTGTTAGGCCACTAGTTTTATTATAAAAGTCTGCAGAATGAATGTTAAAAGTACCACCGACACCTAGCCGCAAGTCTGTAGTCACGCGAAAAATTAAATCCAATGAACCACCATAAACGTAATTGTTCTTAAGGGTAAGGTTTGAAGTAGAGATAGTTTTTCTTGAACTGGCATTTGCTACATCAACATTTAAGGAGCCACTGGGATCATAACCACCATTGCCAAGAAGATAAAGATGAAACCGTTGAGAGTCAAACACTAAGCCAGCTGTTCCAAAAATAGGATTGCCAGAAAGAGTGTTTTTATATTGATAAATTCTAGATTTATCATAAGTCGTACTGTTGACTTCATAATAGTAGGCACCGGCTCCTAAGATAGGACGAACTCTGTGCATACCGAAAGCAGTAAGCAAAGAACCACCCGCATTATAGCCTGTCATCGCTCCCGGTGAACTATCAAAGCCAGAATTTGAAAACTTATTCACATGGGTATACCCCCCAAAACCTCTTAAGGAAACTCTAAAACTTGAAGCAAATGATAAATCTGCATATATAAAAGTTAATAAAAAAATTGCAGCTATCTTAAATAATTGCTTAAACACTACAAACCTCCTGACAAGATTTTTTAAATGCAAAATAATTTCAAAAAAAAAGAAAAAATTCTTCGTTGTGTTTTTTAGAAAATATTAGCTTTGGTCATAATAAATAATAAAATTGAGACAATCTATGTTAATTCTTAGGTAAGAAAACCTTGCATCTAGGTAAGAGTTCATACTTGGCTTCTAGAATTTTTAT
>JAIXXU010000207.1 GCA_027490595.1 Pseudomonadota bacterium | reverse complement strand
ATTCAATTTTTTGTGCAGCCACATGTTTCATTAGCCTCTGTTTTTACGTCTGACTTGAAGCAAAAAATATCGGATATCGCTAATCAAAGTCATCCTAATTTGATTTCTCGTGGAGGTGGCATTCGCGATGTTGAACTAAGAGCGTTGGAGTCTCCGGGATATTATGTTCTCCATTTGCATGTTGATACCTGTGAGGCGATGGGAGCAAATATTTTGAATACAATGGCAGAGCGCATTGGAGATTTTTTGCCTCACTTTTTTCCTTGCCAGATTGGTGCAAAAATTTTAACAAACTTGACCTTGAGACGTTTGAGCCGAGTTGTTTGCGAAGTAGATTTTGCTGCCCTAGAGAGACCTAACTTTAGTGGAAGAGAAGTTGCCGAAAAAATTTGCCAGGTATGGGAATTTGCCAACTTAGATCCTTTTCGGGCTGTAACGCATAATAAAGGCGTCATGAATGGCATCGACCCCGTTGTTATAGCTACAGGAAACGACTGGCGTGCTGTGGAAGCAGGGTGCCATGCTTATGCGTCTCTGGGTGGTACGTACAAGCCTCTGACGCGGTGGTTTATTAACCCAGAAAACAAACTGCAAGGAGAAATTGAAGTTCCAATTGCAGTAGGAACTGTAGGAGGGGTTACTAAACTTCATCCAAGTGCGGCAGTATGCTTAAAAATTTTAGGTAATCCAAAAGCGGCAAAGTTATCTGCTCTCATTGCGAGTGTTGGATTGGCGCAAAATCTGTCAGCAATTAGGGCTCTTGGGTGTGAAGGAATACAAAAAGGCCATATGGCTTTGCATCAAAAAAATATTGAAATGAGTCGTATGTACGATCACTCTCCAACCTTATCTGTGGTGCCTCCTAAATCGTGAAATTTCGACGTACTGTAAAAATTTTTGCAAAAGGAATGTTATTCGGTGAGTATGCTGTTTTACAGGGGTTTCCTGCTGTTGCAGTTACGTTTCCGTCGCCTTGTTTTTTGATCGATTTAACCCTGTTGCAACCTGCTGATAATGGAAAAATTACAATAAAAAGCGCTTTTTTTCGTGTAAAGGAAATTGAGTTTGCTTCTTCAAGTCTGGATGAATCTGTTGAAAAAGATGAGGATAGTTTCTTTTTCAAAAATCTTTTGGCGCCTTGGTCCAAATTTTTAAAAGAGTGTCATTTGACGATAGATATTAAAACGAGTTTTATGCCTTCTTTGGGTTTTGGTTCGTCTTCAGCGATCATTGCTGGCATTTCTGCCTTCTTGGCAGAATATTTTTTAGGTTTTGAAAATGCGAGTGATTTGTTATCTAGTGAAGAATTTTGGTTAAAACTACGTGAAAGCTTAATGCGTATTCAAGGTAACGGAAGTGGTTATGATATAGGTGTGCAATTAGCTTCCTATTCTAGACGTTTTTCTCACACACAGTGTTGGAAATATCTTAATCAATTAGAAAAAAAAACGGCAGTGCCTTTGATTGAGAATTTTGGAGAGAATAGCTTAGATATGAAAACGTGGGGTTGCTTTGTAAAGACGCACAGCTATTCAAATACTTCAAAAGTTCTGAATAAATTTCAAACGCAAAAAAATAAATACCAGCTAGTAGAAGCTTTGGGAGAAATTTCTAACCTGTTTCTTCAACAGCCAACAACAGAAAATATTGCTTTTTTAATGAAAGAGTCTAGGGAAATATGTTCTAACTTTTTTTCTGATGATCTATTTTTACAAGATATCTTCAAGCGACTTGACTCAGTTCCGTTTAAAACGATGGGTGCTGGTGGTGGAGATTGTCTTTGGGTCTTGTGTTCTCAAGCCGAATTGATAAAACTCGGCTTTCAAGAGAGTGATATTGCCTTTGCCTTTGAACGGGAGATTACGAGTGTTTGATTCTATTCCAGACGCTTTGAAAGTGTTGCAATCAAGACTAAAAGAGCACCGAGACTCTGGTAATATGGAGCTCCAAAATGGAGATCATGGTTACGCTAGCTCACCAAGCAATATTGCATTGATAAAGTATTGGGGCAAAGAAGATAAGTTATTACAAATTCCTCTAAATAATAGCTTGAGCTTAACTTTAGGTGGGTTTAGAACTCATACTCAAGTGAGAGTTTTAGGTCGTTTTTTGCCACACGGGCACGAAACTTCTGCAAGGCCTTTTTCGCATAAGTTTGCTTTAAAAAATGAAGACGGAATAGAAATTGAGAACATCATTTCTGATAAAATGATTAAATTTCTCGATGCTATTCTTTTTCCTTTTGCGCCAGAAATTTCTCTCAGCGTTCAAAGTCAAAATTTCTTTCCTACGGGGTGCGGCATTGCGTCCAGTGCTTCTGGCTATGCGGCCCTTGTGGGGGCCATTGCTGATCTTCTCCAAATAAAGCGTATTTTTAACCGCGAAGAGCAGCATTATTGGATTACTCAATGGGCACGCCTAGGAAGTGGTTCTGCCACACGCAGTGGTATGCTTGGGGACGATGATCTGTTTGTGTGTTGGGAACGCATTCTAGAAAATGGTGAGGTCAAGTTGACCACCACGGAAAAGATCAAGCACCACCCGCTTTGGGATAGGAATTTGTGTCATTGGGTTGTTGTTCTTGATAAAACTCCGAAAGAGGTGAGCAGTTCTCAAGGTCATCTTCTTTCAAAAAACACACCGTTACAAATTGTTCGATTGGCACAAATTCAACAGTCTTACCAAACGTTAAAAAAAGCTATTGAAGAATTTAATTTTTCTGTAGTTGCCCAACTTTCTGAGCAAGACGCATTTGCTATGCACGCTGTCATGCAAAGTAGTCAGCCGGCTGCACGTTACTTGACAACGCCTGTTGCTCAATTCATTAGTCATTTTGTCAGTTTCAGGAATAGGAATAATTTAAATTGTTTTTGGACCTTAGATGCCGGACCCAATGTTCATTTGGTGGCCTTAAAAAATGCAGAAAGCAGTGTGGAGCATTTTTTGGATGATTATATGGGTCTTGAGAATTCTGCTCCAATCAATATTTATAAAAATAAATTTCAGCAAAATTGTCTTCTTCTAGGAAGGTCATAATGGCTTTTTTATCTTCTACAGATGTCACTGCTAGTGCTTCGGGAAAAACAATTTTAGTTGGTGAACACGCGGTGGTGTACGGTTATAAGGCCATTGCTTTTTCTTTATCTCATGTAACGCTAAATGTGACTTTAAAAGCTCATACAGATGAAATATTAAAAAGCTGGGACAATGTTTGGAGTATATTTATCAAAGGTAAGGCTATTGATGTATCAGTTCAAATGCAAAATTTACTTTATAGAGCGTTTGAAAGTGCTCTAACCTATGTTGGTTTTGAAAAACTTTTGGTCAATGTGGAACCACAAAAACTAGTGATTCAGTCTCAAATTCCCTTGGGTGGTGGCATGGGAGGAAGTGCTGCAATAAGTACATGTTTATTAAGAATTGCTCAGCAAATTGTTCAAAAAAAACTTTCCTATGAACAAGAAATAAACTTTGCAAACCGCATTGATAGTTTATTTCATCACGGCAAAGCCAGTGGTCTTGATGTTTGTGCGGTGGTGAGTGGTGGCATGGTTCAATTTCAAAAAGAAAAACCTATTGAAATCTTACGCACAAAATTAAAATTCTGGATTGCTCTGGTTGATTCTGGACAGCGTTGCGAGACTGCAAAAATGGTCGAAAAAGTTAAAATGCTGGTTGAAAAAGACTTTCCTTTAGCCACAAAAATTTTCCAATCTATAAATCTTCTTGCTCAGAATATTCGCTCAGCCTTGGAAAAAGGTAATATGGAAAATTTTGTGGAGTGTTTAAATTTAAATCAGCATTATTTATGCGATTTAGGAGTTTCTACTAAAAAAATAAACGAACTCATTGATGAATTAAAAACACACGGTGCTTTGGCTGCAAAACTAACTGGTGGTGGCGGAGGGGGTTTGGTATTGGCGATATTTCAAAATAAGCCAGATTTTTTAATTGACTTATACGGATATGAAAACGTATATCTGAGTGAAATAATATAAGTGAAATTTAAAATTTTCTAGAATGCATCATTTTATTTTATGCATATCAATTTAAAGATACTGATGGTTATCTCCTAGAAAGCTCTCCCATGAAAAAAAAAATTTTATTAAAAAAAATTATTTTTATATTTTTGACAATTATAATTTTTTTAATTCCATTTTTATGGCCATCATTACAAAAAATAAGTACTGGGTTATCTTTGATATCAGGAATTATATTTGCTGTTATTTTTGAAAATCCATTCCCTGATAAAACAAAAAAATACACATCAAAATTATTAACCTATAGCATTGTTGGTCTTGGTTTTGGTATGAACTTGCTGTCTGTAGTAGAAGCAGGAATGGATGGTTTTATTTACATTTGCGTAGGTATATTTGCCACAATTTCTTTTGGCTTACTCCT
>JAIXXU010000104.1 GCA_027490595.1 Pseudomonadota bacterium | reverse complement strand
GCTTCCTTGGAATTATGTCATGCCTCCCGAGGTTGAAGGACAAGAATAACTTTTCCTCTCTCTTTTTCTTATTCTGGGTTATATCTCTACTCAATATGCTGAGTTTGTTCCGCTTACATTTTAGCTTCAGCATACGCATTACCCTAGAAGTTTCAGTTGAAATATGGAGATTATTAGACCAAAAAGAGTACATCACCACGGCATTCTAGCTGGAGCCATAAAAGACCCACGCATCAGTGAGCTTATTGATTCTTATGTAGGTCGCCATCCTGACGAAAATATATCAGCTGGCGAGGCTGTTGCAGACCTGATTATTAATAGATTAGATCTTACAAATAAGCCTATGACTTTACCACCCTCACACACACAAGTTTTTTGAAAATTGCGCTTTAGAATTATTATTTCGGAAAATTTTTTGGCGTGTCAGTGATGGAAATCTATCAAACTTCTTAGGCTCCCCCTGCTCAATGTGAGATTTATGTTGTTTTTTGTCGTATTTAAATCATTGATCTAATAATATTATTGGTAAATTCTGAAATTAAATGAAAAGAGTCTTTATATATACCAGGGGTTTGGGACTCACGTGGGCCTGCTATGTTGATCTTTAAGATGTTGTTTTCTTTAAACCAGACAACAACTTTATTTACCCTGCGTTCCTTATTCATGTCATAAACCATGAGAGGTTTTTTCAATTTTACTACTTCTTCTATTGTAAGGAGTGTACCGCCAATAGGTTCGCTTCGTAAAACAATAAGGGTTCCGTTGGAGTCTTTTATGTTGAGTTTCGTACGCTCCTCGTAATTTTTTGTGCACATTTTTTTAAGATTATAGAAGTACTGAATGATGCCATCTTCTGCTTTGCGACCCTTGGAGCACCATCCTTCATGAGGTATTTTTTTAGCTAGGGCTAGTCGAGGGCAGCTCTATCTACCCCAGTTTGTCCACCTGATATAATTGTGATTTTGTATTGGAAAGATTTCTAAGATAAAACTAATCTTTTCTATGAAAAGCCTATTCTTCGTTATAAATATAGAAACAATTGCAGAAAAACAGAGGTAGAGAACTTAGTAAGACGCGCTAATCTTCCTTAATTGCTATATTTGTAGTGGTAAAACCCACCAACGTACATTATGTACAATATTTTTTCTGGTCAGATTTGCTAAATTAATCCCAAAGTGTCTATAGTAGAAAACGAAAAATTTCTAAATTTTTAAAAAGGGAGCACATAGAATGAAAAATTCAGACTTGTATGCAGTCATTACCTGTACAAATAATAAAGGTGGTATTGGCAAAACAGCATCTAGTGTAAATCTATCAGTTACCCTGGGGGCATTGGGAGCAAAAGTACTGTTTATAGATGGAGACCCTCAAGGAAATGGTACAAAAGCTATGGGCGTCCGAGACAAGTTTAACCCGGCCACTCAAACACTGTGGCATGCATTTCGAAATAAGCTTTCTTACAAAGATGTTCGCGTGGCTAGTTCCTATAAAAATGTTGATGTGATTGCGGCATCTACAGACTTAGAAGATGCTACTGACGTCTTTTCAAGTTCTCCAAGACGCTTAAAACTATTCAAACAACTCCTGCAAGGAGCAGAGCAAGATTACAACTATGTTTTTATTGATACACCTCCTGCGAAGGGTGGTGTTCTTACACCTGCAGCTCTATCTGCTGCCGATTATTACATTATTCCTTCGTTTGCAGATTCCGATAGCTATGATGGTTTCGTAAAAATTGTCTCCGTTTGTGAAGAAATTAAAGATGCGGAGAACGAGAAACTTACATGTTTGGGTGTTCTGATTACATGCCTCAAAAAAAATCCTGCTAGCCAGGCTTACCTTGATTATGTCACAACCCTATTAAAGTCAGCAAATTTACCCGTATTCCCTCACTTTATTGCACAATCCGACAGTATGGATTCCGCAAGATTACTAGGCAAGCCAGCAGTGACTCTTCCAAATGCCGCAGCACTCAAAGATGGCTACCTCGCTAATGCAAAGTTCATTGTTTCTCAAATTAAAGAATCAAAAGCAGGACGTCCTAAAAAAGGACCCGACCTGGAAAAATTAGGTCTCATTAAAAATTCTTCCCCACTGGATGAAATGGTTATCAAAGAAACTAAGAAATTAAACATGGAATTTTAACGAGAGAAAAAAACATGAGCTTTAAAAAATTAATGCAAGAAAAAGGTCCTGAAATGGTAAAGGCTGCTGCAAAAGAAGTAGAAGCTAAAAACAAGTCCCACAATTCGTTACACCCTAAGGCCTTATCCAAAGAAAATGCCAATATTCTTCTTCAGCGCCTTCAAGAAGAAAATAAAATTACAATTCATGTGCCTATTTCAAAAATTCTCCTCGAAGATAATATACGACATCAATTCTCACCACAAAGCATAAAAGAGCTTGCTGATTCTATAAAAGATGTGGGGTTGTTACATAGTGTTGTCTTACATCTTGTAGAAAAAAATGGGGAGTATTACTTTAACTGTGTTAGCGGTAAGCGACGTATTTTAGCCGCGGAATCTCTTGGTTTAGAAAAAATTGATGCCGATATTACATTGAGCAAAGACCCTGTGGAATCCTTGTACGTAGGCGCTATTGCAAACTTGCATGAAAACGTTTTCTGGCTTGATAGTTCTCTTCTTTATGAACATCTTTTTCAACACGGCCATAGTGATGAGCAAATTGCTTCTAGGGTTAAAGTAAATCCAAGAACAGTGGGTTGGCTAAAGCGTATGGCAAAAATGTCAACTACTTGTAAAGAACTTGCCCGCGCACATCAGGAACTGTTCACGTCAACCTGGGCACAGCAAGTCGCAAGACACGGTGAACTTCCAAACGCAGAACATTTAGAAATGCATATGAGACAAATGATTTCTCAGAAACGATCTTGGCACAAGGTACACGAAGAACTTAAGGACAGAACAGGTTCTTCTTCTGTAGATAAATCAGACGCCGTCATGGAAATTCACAAAACGATCAATAGTTACTCGGCGGGTGAGCTTAAGAATATCAAAAAACTTTTTGATGAATTGGCAACTTCAGGTTATTTGACCAAATCTGCCCTCAAAAAAATACATGCAGAATTTTTTAGTGATGTAAATTCTAATAAAATATCTTCTTAAGTTTTTTTGAGCGCTTCTTGCAACATGCACATTCAGTGTGAATCCTTGCTGGTTCTAACCTCTTATTAAGATTATTTTTTGCTCATATGAAAAAGTAAAGTTTAAACCTTCAGTAGTATAAGTCCGTTGAGTGCATGAACATCAAATCGAACAAACAGGTCTTTAGAAGATGAGTGCTCTAAATTTTAGGCATAGCAAAGTGTGTGAAAGAATATTCATTTAAAATTTTTACGAAAGCTAGATTGTTAAGAACAATTTTCCATACAAGAAATTATTTTTCGCACATTTTTCCCACATCCAGATAAAACAGCATTATTTTTATCACCCAATATACCTGTTACATAATTTCTACCCAACCTATTTGAATAATTCATATGACATATAATGGGCTCAATTGTAATTCTTCTTTTCATTTTTTGAAGAACTCTTTCAGGATTGCCGAATTTCACTCATAGAGAGCCAGCCAATTTCCTTCATGCAGAGCCACTGAATTTCCTTCATTGAGATCCATGGGATTTCCCTGAAGCAGAGCCACTTCGAATAAGAGAATGTTGT